>CAYGKL010000001.1:0-80716 GCA_964350505.1 uncultured Roseivirgaceae bacterium
TTCTTCCAAAGTCTTATAGGCTTCTTGGCATCGGTTTTAAAAGGAAGCTCAACCTTCTTACCTGTTCCTGCAGATTCGTATGCCGCAAAGATTACCTCCAAAACAGCTTTTCCATCTTCTCCAGTTACCAATGGTGTTTTATCGTTCTTCACACAGTCTACAAAATGAGCAAACTCTTGAGGGAAACCATAATTCCACACTTCCTCATACATGGTATAACTCCAACCTACAGTATTGCCAGCCTTTTCAACCGCATAACCCACTCCCACATTGCTGTAAGTTTGAATTGAATTGCCCTGAAGTACATCGGCATACGCAACGCCCTCAGTTCCGTGGATCTCGGCTCTATCATCCATACCTCCTAGTTTGGTCCAACTCTCTTCCATCATGGCCGTCACACCATCTTCAAACTCCATAATAACAATGGCATTATCATCACCTTCTGTTTTGTCAGCATGTACCAGCGTGCTCATATGGGCATAAACCGATTTGATTTTCTTACCAGGATGCAGCCACCTAAAAAACTGAATGCCGTGACAGCCCATGTCCATAGTGACACCACCACCGCTTCTTTCAACATCCCAAAAGTGATCGGCATGTGGCCCATCGTGCTTCTCTGATTGTTTAAATAGCACTGGCTTGCCAAGTGCTCCTTCATCTAATAAAGCCTTTAAACGGACATACTTAGGCGTAAAACAAAGTTCTTCAGCATACATCAGTTTCACATTGGCCTTTTTACAAGCTTCAATCATAATGTCGGCTTCTTCCAAATTCATACAAAGTGGCTTTTCAACTACCACGTGCTTGCCTGCCTCGGCAATCTTCACACAGATCTCACAATGCAAGTAGTTGGGAGCACCAATGACTACCATGTCAATTTCATCCATGGTTAAGAGCTCATCTAGTTCAGTAAAATGATTAGGTATTGCATGTTTTTCGGCAAAAGCTTTGGCATTGCCTGGAGTTGGCGACATTACTGCCAAAATCTCTGCATCGGCCACCATTCTCAAGGCTTCTGTATGAATTGTTGTGATGAATTGAGAACCAATTAATCCTACACCTACTTTTTTATCCATTGTTATTCGTTTTAAAGAAGACCGCTCATGAGCAGTTTAATGGACAAGATAATAACTATGCCGTTTAGTGCTATAAGTTCATCTGGCTTCTTATTCAGTTTTAAAATGCTATTCTTAATTGAAGCGAGAGATGATGAGTCCATTCTATCCATGGCAAGGCAACCATATTTAAAACTTTAAGTTCATCCATGTAATAGTTCATATAGTTTAATGGACTAAATACTAGCTTCATTTCTTCAAAAACTAATCCTACTTAAACTCCAATTTAGGCATGAAAGCATCTTTCAAAACCACATTGATATTCCTTTCCCTTCTTTTGTTAAGCTTTCAAAGCAAGGCTTGGCAAAACACTGCTCCACAAGAACAGGTGAGCGAGTTATATAATTTGGCTACTCAGCTACGTGCTGATTATGGCAGCCTTTCAAGATTTTATGCTATTCGAAACTCACCTGAACGAAGAGAGCGTTTTCAATCGTTTTTCAATGATTATATGAAGAAGTTGGAAGCCAACAACTTCAATCAGCTCTCGAAAGATGGCCAAGTAGATTACATCCTCATCAAACAATACATTGAAGACAACCAGTATCAGCTCAAGGAAGAACAGCAAGAATACGATGTCATGCGCCAATGGGTGTCTTTTGCTGAGCCCATCTATGAGATTGAGGCCATGCGTAGACGAGGAAAGCATTTAGATTCTGAGAAGCTTGCTGCTCAGCTCAATGATATCTCGAATGGGTTAAAAGAAGTAACCGCCAAACTTAAAGGTGGGTCGAATACCTTCCCTAAAAACCTAACCGACAGAGCTGTTGGGATTGTCCGAGGACAAAGTCAGGCTTTAAGAAGTGTTTATGAATTCTACAATGGCTACGATCCTGAATTCTCTTGGTGGATTACCAAGCCTTATGAGAAACTCACTAAAGAATTGAATGATTATGGAAAACTGCTTCAAACCAAAGTAGACCCCAAAACGCAACCTGCCAATGATGGTAGTGGAATTATAGGTAACCCAATTGGCAGAGTGGAATTAATCAGACAGTTGAAGAATGAAATGATTCCTTATACTCCTGAAGAACTAATTGATTTGGCCATGAAAGAATTTGCTTGGTGTGATGAAGAATTACTGAAAGCATCACGAGAAATGGGTTTTGGCGATGATTGGAGAGCCGCACAGGAAAAAGTGAAAATGTCATTTGTACCTGCTGGTCAACAACCTGAGGCTATGTTGGAGCTTTATGATCAGTCAGTGGCCTTTTTAAAGAATAATGATTTGATTTCGATTCCTCCTATTGCCGAGGAAACATGGAGAATGATCATGATTCCACCTGAAAGACAATTGATTAGTCCATTCTTCCTAGGTGGTGAAGTGTTGCAAATCGCTTATCCAACCGATGAAATGGAACATGAAGACAAACTAATGAGTATGCGAGGCAACAATCCGCACTTCTCAAGGTCTACTGTACACCATGAGCTTATCGCGGGGCATCATCTCCAAAGGTTTATGAACAGCAGATATAAGGATTATAGATTCTTTGGAACACCATTCTGGACAGAGGGATGGGCTTTGTATTGGGAGCTTTTGTTGTGGGACATGGATTTTCCTCGTTCGCCAGAAGACAGAATTGGTATGCTTTTTTGGAGAATGCACCGGTGTGCTAGAATCATTTTTTCTTTGAACTATCATTTGGGGAATTGGACACCACAAGAATGTATAGACTTTCTCGTTGAACGCGTAGGCTTTGAAAGAGCCAATGCTGAAGCTGAAGTCAGAAGATCGTTCACTGGCAATTATGGGCCTTTATATCAAATTGCCTATATGATCGGTGGTCAGCAATTCTATGCACTAAAAAGAGATCTTGTCGATAGTGGGAAAATGACAATTAAGGAGTTTCACGATGCTGTAATGCGCGAAAACGCTATGCCAGTTGAAATGGTTCGAGCTCTACTTTCAGATCAGAAATTGACTAAGAATTTCGAAACGAATTGGAAATTCTATGATAACCGGCTGAATGCTGAAAGTATGAAGAAGTACTAAGGGTTTAAATCTCAAAAAGGCAATCCTGAAGCATCAGAACCAAATTCCAAAAAGAATGTACGTCATTTCCGCGGAGTCGGAATCTCAAAATTTCAAATATAGAACTAAGAGATTCCCGTTTTCACGGGAATGACGCTCTAATAAAGATTTGCTAAAACAACTGCTCGGCTATTCTTTTAACAATCTGGCTCTTGCTCATGGTGTAATAGTGAAGTACTGGAACACCAGCAGCCATCAATTCTTTAGACTGTTGGGTGGCCCATTCAATACCTACCTCTTTAGCAGCCGCATTATCCTTGCATTTATCAAGTGCGTCTACCAAATCATCTGGCAGATCTACATGAAAAATACTTGGCAGAATACTCATGTGATTCAGCGTTGTGATTGGCTTTAGCCCTGGAATAATTGGAACATCAATCCCATTCTCACGGCATTTATCTACAAACTCGAAGAATTTTTTATTATCGAAGAACATTTGAGTTACGATGAACTCAGCGCCCATATCCACCTTCTTTTTGAGGTGCTTCATGTCAGACTTAAGGCTTGGTGCCTCAAAATGCTTTTCAGGATAGCCAGCGACTCCAATACAAAAATCAGTTGGGTTACGCTTTACTTCTTCGTGCATATACTTGCCTTGATTCAAATCATTCACCTGACCTAATAATTCACTAGCATATGAATGTCCATTAGGATCTGCCTCAAACCTTCCTTCCGACTTAATCGCATCACCTCTAAGCACTAAAACATTATCAATGCCCAAAAAGTCTAGATCGATCAAAGCATTCTCTGTTTCTTCCTTAGAGAACCCTCCGCATATGATGTGCGGCACAGCATCAACTCCATACTTGTTGATTATAGCCGCACAAATACCTACTGTTCCAGGACGTTTTCTGGTTGTTACTTTCTCCAACAAACCATTCTCACGCTTTTTATACATGTATTCCTCTCTGTGGTAGGTTACATCTATAAAAGGAGGTTTAAACTCCATCAAAGGGTCTATAGCATCAAATATATTTTGAACGTTCTCACCTTTTACCGGAGGAAGAATCTCAAAGCTGAAAAGGGTCTTTCCTTTAGCCTTTTTTATATGATCGATGATTTTCATGTTCTTATGTTTTGAGGTTACGAAGTTTAGATGTTTTGAAGTTTGAAAACCTCATTCATCTTACTTTCAAATCTCATTTCTCATTATTTCTTAAATATTTGATGAAGGCTAGAATCGAAGACTTCACTTCTTCTATTTCATCTTGTAATTCTTGAATCGTCTCCTTAGAGAAGTACTCTAAATCTAGCATTAGATAGCTCATCGATTTCACCTCAATAGAAGAGGCAGAAGCATAGTCTAAAAACTTGATAAAGTCCTTGTTAGAAAACCTGCCAAATCCCTCAGCTATGTTATTCATAACTGATAGACCCGCAGACCTAAATTGCGTTCTTGTATCAAAATCCTTTGCTAATTCACCTTGTTTACTCATCCTATAAACTTTAGCCGTGAGAAGCCTCGCCTTTTGCCAGCATCTCAAATCTTCAAATCTCTTAACAGTTGACATATGTGTTTATTTTTATTCGAATAATAACTTCCTAACTCAAAACCTATTAACACTCCAACTTCTAAACATCATAACTCAAACTTGGTGATAGCCACTTTTCAGCCTTCTCTAATGTCCACTCCTTTCGTTGGGCGTAAACCTCAACCTGATCTTTTTCAATTTTGCCAAGGCCGAAGTATTTGGCTTCTTCGTGCATAAAGTAAAACCCAGATACCGATGAGGCTGGGTACATGGCAAAAGACTCGGTTAAGCTAATGCCAGTGTTTTTCTCAGCATCAAGCAGTTCAAAGAGTTTACCCTTTTCAGTATGTTCCGGACAAGCAGGATACCCTGGTGCTGGACGAATGCCTTGGTACTTCTCTTTGATCAATGACTCGTTATCAAAAGCTTCATCTTTAGCATATCCCCAAAGCTCTTTCCTGACCTTTTCGTGCATTAACTCTGCAAAAGCTTCTGCCATTCTATCTGCAATTGCTTTAATCATGATTGAATTGTAGTCATCATGATCTTTTTCATATTTCTCAAGCAATGGCTCTATTCCAATACCCGCAGTAACTGCAAATGCTCCCATATAGTCATTTCCAGCACCTTTTGGCGCTACATAATCAGCCAATGATAAATTAGGCAGTCCACTACCCTTCTTGCCCTGTTGGCGTAACATATGGAAGGTTTTCAATACCTCAGTTCTAGAGTCATCAGTATAAACTTCAACACTATCACCAATTGAATTGGCTGGGTAAAGCCCTACAACACCATTAGCATAGAGAAGATTATGGTCTATGACATCTTTAATAACTTTCTGGGCATCATCGTACAACTTCTTAGCTTCTTCGCCAATGATCTCATTTTCAAATATTTGTGGGAATTTGCCTTTCAGCATCCATGTATTAAAGAATGGTGTCCAATCGATATACTGGCTAATTTCCTCAATCGAATAATCGCTAAATACCTTATTACCAATAAATTGAGGTGGATGCTGCTCCTTAGTAGCCCAGTCAATATGTAACTTATTCTTTTGTGCCTCTTTAAAGGAGATGTAATTCTTGACTTGCTTTCTATTCGCATGATCCTCGCGCAATTGAGAATACTCAGCCTTTACGCGCGAATAAATGTTTTTATAGGTCGCTTTACTAATTAATTCACCAGCTACTGGCACCGACTTAGACGCATCTAATACATGAACAACAGAACCTGAATAGACAGGATCAATCTTTACAGCAGTATGTATTCTACTAGTTGTGGCGCCTCCAATCATTAACGGGATTTGAAGGCCTCTTCGCTCCATTTCTTTGGCTACATGAACCATCTCATCTAACGATGGGGTAATAAGTCCGCTCAGACCGATAGCATCTACTTTATGTTCCAAAGCGGCATCGAGAATTTTCTCGGCAGGTACCATAACACCTAAGTCAACAATGTCGAAATTATTACATGCTAGTACCACTCCCACAATGTTCTTTCCTATGTCATGAACATCACCTTTAACCGTAGCGAGAAGAATTTTGTAAGCAGCAGAAGTGTCATTATTCAATGCCTTTTCAGCCTCGAGATAAGGGAGTAAATAAGCCACGGCCTTTTTCATTACTCGCGCACTTTTCACCACTTGAGGCAGAAACATCTTACCCGAGCCAAAAAGGTCTCCAACTACATTCATCCCATCCATTAAAGGACCTTCAATTACATGAAGTGGCTTATCATATTGCTGTCTGGCTTCTTCAGTATCTTCGTCAATAAAGTCAACTATGCCTTTAACTAATGCATGTTCCAGTCTTTTTTGTACGGTTTCCTTTCTCCAAGTATCATCCTTTACCTGTACTTTTCCTTGGCCTTTTACCGTTTCAGCAAACTCTAAAAGTCTTTCTGTTGCATCAGACCTGCGATTGAGTAGTACATCTTCTACACGCTCTAACAGGTCTTTTGGAATATCATCATAGACTTCTAACATGGCTGGATTAACAATCCCCATATCCATTCCTTCTTTAATGGCATGATAAAGAAAAGCAGAATGCATGGCTTCCCTTACAGGGTCATTGCCTCTAAAGGAGAATGACACATTACTCACTCCACCACTTACGTGGGCTCCTGGTAGATTCTCTCTGATCCAACGAGTAGCTCTAAAGAAATCCATAGCATTATTATTATGCTCTTCGATTCCTGTGGCTACTGGAAAAATATTGGGGTCGAAAATGATGTCCTCTTTTGGAAACCCAACCTTATCTATCAAAATATCATAAGATCTTTTGCAGATTTCAATTCTTCGCTCATAACTATCCGCCTGACCTTTCTCATCAAATGCCATGACAATAACAGCTGCCCCATATCGCTTAACTTTTCTGGCATGATCGATAAAAGCCTCTTCTCCTTCTTTCAAGGAAATGGAGTTAACGACACCTTTACCCTGAATACATTTGAGGCCAGCCTCAATAATCTCCCACTTTGAGGAGTCCACCATGATAGGAATTCTGGCAATATCAGGCTCAGCGGCAATGAGATTCAGGAATTTGACCATGGCTTCTTTGCCATCAAGCATTCCTTCGTCCATATTGACATCGAGAATTTGAGCGCCACCTTCTACTTGATCTCTGGCAACAGCCAAAGCCTCATCGTATTTATCTTCCTTAATTAATCTGGCAAAGCGTTTAGAACCAGTGACATTGGTTCGCTCTCCCACATTCACAAAATTGATTTCAGGAGTAACAATTAGCGGTTCAAGGCCGGATAATTTTAGAGTAACTTTTTTATTAGAGTCGATAGTCAATGGTCTATTGTCCATAGTTATTTGAGTGAATTTCTTAAAGCCTGAATCATTTTTGTCAATTCCGTTAGATCGGCATATAATTTATCGAACTGTTCATTATTAATAAGAGCTCTACGCTTCCCTATATAAAGGCAGGTTACCACTTCAATTGCTGATCGAAGTGCTATACCTAAAAATCTAGCAAACTCCTTATCAGATTGTCCTGTACTTCCTTCAGCAATATTTAAAGCCACAGAATCTGCAGCTCTTTTAATTTGGCTAGTCAATACATACATTTCGTCTTTGGGAAATCCCAAAGTCAACTCATGCACGTGCTCGCTTAAATCTAAGGCCTTTTGCCAAACTCTTAGATCTTCAAATTTGAATGCCATTGTTGTTGTATTTATTAATTCAATTGATACCATCGACCATTGACTGAAGGCTATCGACTCTTCTTGGATTGACTTTCGCAGCCTCTTGAGCGATGAGACGGATATGATCTGGTGTAGTTCCACAACAGCCGCCTACAATATTGAGAAAGCCTTCCTTTAAAAACTCACCAACTTGAGCGGCCATTTCCTCTGGGCTTTGATCATACTCACCAAACTCATTCGGTAATCCAGCATTTGGATGTGCACTCGTATTAAATGGTGCTTTATTAGATAAGGTTTCCAAGTAAGGTCTTAATTGAGATGCTCCTAAAGCACAATTAAGTCCAATAGAAAGTATCGGTACATGAGAAACTGAAATAAGGAAAGCTTCTGTAGTTTGGCCAGAGAGTGTCCTACCACTAGCATCAGTTATAGTACCAGAAACCATAATTGGTAATTGAATACCCATTTCATCATAAACGTCTTCAATTGCGAATAAGGCGGCCTTGGCATTCAAGGTATCAAATATAGTTTCCACGAGAAGAATATCGACACCACCCTCAATCAAAGCTTTTACTTGCAGTTTGTAGGCTTCTACTAAATCATCAAATGTTACAGCCCTATATCCTGGGTCATTAACATCAGGAGATAAAGAAGCAGTTCTATTAGTTGGACCCATTGAACCTGCCACAAACCTTGGTTTATGTGGCTCCTTGGCAGTTATTTCATCAGCAACTTCCCTGGCAATTTTGGCTGACTGAAAGTTAATGTCGTAAACCGCATCTTCCAGAGCATAATCAGCTTGCGCAATGGTGGTTCCACTAAATGTATTTGTTTCAACAATGTCTGCACCAGCTTCGAAATACTGCCGGTGAATATCCTTGATGATATCAGGTCTTGTAATGGAAAGCAGGTCATTATTACCCTTTAAAGGGTGTGAGTGATCTTTGAATCGCTCACCTCGGAAATCTTCCTCTTCCAAGATATGACGTTGAATCATGGTACCCATTGCACCATCTAGCACTAAAATTCTTTCTTTGAGTATTTCTTCTATGTTGTAAGCCATTCTGTAGTATTTGGGCTTATCTAGAAGTTGCGGAGGGATTAATCTCATCTATCCTCATTTATAATGAGGCAAGGAGTTAGCACCAGGTATTATCCAGGTTGCTAAGACATCATCGGGCCAAGTCCCTCCGTCTTTCTTGATAAGCTCTGCAAAGAAAACCGTAAAGGAATTAATTTCCTAATAACTACGATGATGTTTTATGCTGATTAGAATTTAACTTAGTAGCTTGAAACTAGCTGCTATAGATATAGGCTCCAATGCCATTCGCTTTCAAGTGACGAACGTAATGACTTATGAAGGTCAGAACTATTTCAAACGTTTAGAATATGTTAGGTTTCCCCTCAGGCTTGGTCAAGATGTGTTTCAGCATAAGTTAATTGGAAAGGATCAAGAAGATAAGTTCATCAGGTTGATGAATGCCTTCAAGATTCTCATTGATCTATATGAGGTTGATAATTACTATGCCTGTGCTACTTCTGCCATGCGTGAAGCTCAAAATGGGCGTGAACTAGTTGACAAGGTAAAGCAGCTTATTGGATTGAAAATCAATATTATAAGCGGGGATAGAGAAGCGGAATTGATCAATCGTGTAGTCATGGAGAAACTAACCAAAGGCCATTTTCTACATATTGATGTTGGTGGTGGAAGTACTGAATTGAACGTAATCAAAGATGGTGTCAAAATTAATTCTGAGTCTTTCAAAATAGGTTCTGTTCGAACTATTGAAAGTGTGTCGTCCAAAGGAGTTTTGAAACGAATGAGCCATTGGATTGACACCAATACGAAGGGAATGCGCAGCACCCTAACAGCTGTTGGCACAGGGGGTAATATTTCTAAAATCTACGAGCTTTCAGGAATTAAGTCCAAAGTGAGGATTTTAAGACTAGACTCCATTTTGGAGGTCCAAAAGAAACTCTCATCAATGACTTTGGAAGAAAGGATATTTAAAATGCACCTGAACCCTGATAGAGCAGATGTAATTCTTCCTGCGACCGATATCTATTTACATGCCATGAAAGCTGCTAATATTCAGCGGATTAAAGTACCAGATGTTGGGCTGAAAGATGGCATTATGCACATGCTATTTGAGAAACATGTGAAACAAGGACTCATTCCTTTGGATTAATTATCCTAGGGCTTTAAAAGTAAAAAGGCTGATCAGTTTCCTGTTCAGCCCTTTTTGTCAACCAACTCAAAACTATTTACTCTCCATCATCATTATCATCATCGGAGTCATCTCCGTCACTGTCATCATCGTTATCGTCATCACTGTCAGAATCATCTCCATCATCATCGTTGTCGGAGTCATCATCGTTATCAGAGTCATCGTCTCCATCATTGTCATTCGAGTCGTTGTCTCCATCACAATCATCTCCTTCGTGATGTCCAAATTCTTCAGCATTTATAAAGTTACCAGCTGCATCAAACAGCAGAGCAATTGGTGTGTCAAGCACAATTCCAAATTCACCTTTGGCATTTACGCCAGACCTAAGTATCACTGCATCAGGATAGTTAGAGGCAATATAATCTGTTATGGCTGCGGGTAAATTAGAAGCATCTATAGCTGTCCATTCTCCTTTTCTATGTTCACCCAATTCATGCTCAACGATAAAGTTTCCATTTACATCGAACAATAGAGCGATTCCGTTATCTAAGATCACTCCAAATTCACCTTCATCATTAACTCCTGCTCTCACAATTGTTGAGCTTGAATAGTTAGCTGAAATGTAGTCGGATATTGCTGCCGAAAGGTCTGTCAACTCAATTGGAGTCCAATCATCATCATGGCTTCTTTTGTTTTTATCCTTTCCTCTTCTTTCTTTAACTCGCTCCTCTAGGAAATTTCCATTAACGTCAAACACTACTACGGGTCCATTTTCAAGTTTTACATAGTAATTACCATCAGCATCTACCTCTGCCTCGTCAATAGTATTGTCCGGATAATTAGTAGCTATATAGTCTTGAATAGCTTGAGGTAGGTCGGCAATGGCGATATAAGTTTTATCATTATCACCTCTGCGCCTTTTTTTCGCATTAACAATTGCTTCAACAAAAACACCAGCATTATCAAATCTAAGGGCTGTACCGCCTTCTAAAAGCACCACATAGCCTCCTTGATCGTCTACCCAAAGGTGTTCAATTTCATCATCAGGGTAATTGCTCGCAACATAGTCTAATACTGTTTGAGGTACTTGTGTATCATCAACCTCTGTCCAATCTTCCATGTTGGAAGAAGTTCCAAAAGCAGTGGTATCAATTTCGCTGAGAAGTGCTGCAGTGCTAGCATCATCTTGTAGTTCGGGCTCTACACCTTCGTTGTCACAAGAGGTGAATATGGCTACTAAGGCCAATGTTAAGATCAGAAATAGGTTTTTTACATTTTTCATTTTAAAGAGATTAAGTTTCAAATTCAGTTTTCTGAATTCTTAGTTTGGAGGTTTATGTGCTTAAATACTATTGCTTAATAAACACCCCACCCCCTACTAATAATATTTATGAAAAAACTCTTAATTGATTATTTGTCAGGCTAGTACGGAATATTTGCAAGCCTTTACCTCCTTCACTGTTAAGGCCTCTTCCGCTTAAATTAAACCGAGCACCATGCTCTGTACAATACCATTCGCCATTTCTTAATCTAATTTGTTTTCTCGGTTCATGAGAGCAAGTTCTTGTAGCTGCTACATATTCCGCAGCTGTAGTTCTAGCCACAACATATTGATTATCGACAACCACATAACCAGCATTATTTTGAAGATTAGCATAAGTTGAGCTTGTGAGGTCGATGGTAAAATCTACAGTCAGAGCTTCCGGAGTGGCTTCACTGCCCATGCATCCTCCAAGGCAAGTGGCGGTTAATGCAAAGGCTGCGCCACCTCCAAGCTTCTTTAAAAATTCATTACGTTTCATATTATTTGGGTTTAAAAAGTGAAATTCATTCCAAAACTGAGGATGTTGGACTTGAGACCAGTCGATCGGTTATAATGACCGAATTTCATGTTCAATTCCTTCAAGTTAAGTTGGCGTGCGGATTTCAAAAAGGAAAAGCTTTTGATACCTTCCGCTGGTGAATACCTTATTCCAAGGCCATAATTATGACTACTCAGACTAGCCAGATCATAATCAGAAGTATAGAATTCTGAAGACAACTGATGCGCTTGATATGGAGCAAAATAATCTGCTTGACTCTGGGTATGGTAGCGATAGAAAGGATAGACTGAGAAGAACCTATTAATCTTCACTGGCACCTCTATAGATGCAGTATGAGCTCTTACTCCCCAATTATCCATGTAAAACCTATAATATGCCCTAACAAGTAACAGATCATTGACATAATAATTGAATCGAACCCCTACGGGGATTTTCAATCTTTCAGCAGGTAGTTTTTCAACTCGAACTGTACTTAGGTTATTGAAATAGACTCTGTGAAATGGTGTGGAAAGCAAGCCCGTTTGCTTTACAACATCGGCTGTAAAACCAATCTGCATTCTTTTATTTAACACCTGAGTAAAGCTGGCAGAAACACTATAGGATCTTCTCAGGTCTGTATCAGCCCAACTTTGCCCCCTCAACTCTTGCGGATAAATCAACGACCATCGATCTAAAAATGCCTGAGCAGAAAGCCCGTAACTCCTGCTACCATCAGCAGAGATCTTAGAGACATATCCTGAAAACTGTACTGATAGATAATCATATTCGCCAGATCCGCCAACCTTCACTCCATAAGTAACTTCATTAGCGGCTTTTCTTGAATATCCAATATTGCCATGAACTCTGATGTCTTGGCTAGAAGCCGATGATACAAAACGATCTATATTATCTGTAGAGGCAGAAGTGTAATAATCAAAACCTCCATCAACAGATATACTTTGCTTCTCATCGAGCACTAGGTTTACAATAATTTTAGAAGTGTAATCAGAGAGTTTCTCGGTACCAATACCACCTGTAACGGGCGAATTGTTACCGTCTTGGCCGTAAACGCTGAACAAAATACTGATGTCAGATTCCAGAATCTGTTCAATTTTGAAAGCAGCCGTATCCCTTTTATTGGGGTTATTCTGGCTTTGAGCCAAAACCACAGCACCAGATATCATAAACGATATGAAAAGAAGTAATCGCATCAGTTGCAACCGCAGCCCCCACCTACTTTCCCACCATTAGCACCGGAAGCACCTTCTCTGTAAGACTGAAAGTTGGTGCAAAAATAATCTAAGGCCCTGGCTGATAATTCCATCTCTGAATCATTTAAATAGGCTCTTTGATACGCTTTTACGGAACTGCATGAGTTGGAGAGCATCATCAATAAAAGGCCTCCAAGGACTAGTGTCCATTTATTCTTTTTCATGGTTTTTGGTTTAGGGTTAGATTATTTGAAGTTTTTAGTTCATCGCTATCTGTGATGATAAGGCATTCTACTCCTGGCAGTTGATTGATAAGCTGTAAGCCTTTTTGCTCACCCAGCACAAAGACTGAAGTTGAAATAGCGTCTGCCAACTCAGGGTTGGCGGTAATGATGGTGACACTCTTTATGCCTGTTGTTGGATAGCCTGTTCTAGGGTCGATGATATGAGCGTAACGTATGCCTTCAAACATCACAAAGCGCTCATAGTCTCCAGATGTAACCACTGCTGCATCTTCTATATTAAGCCATGAGAGCATTTTTTCTTTGTTTTGAGGGTCTGCGATGCCCACTTTGAATATTTGATTATTCACATCCTTTCCCCAAGCAATAAGATCGCCTGAGGCATTAACCACTCCATTCTCAATACCCATCTGGCGCATTAGCTCTTTTGCCTTTTGCGCTGCATAGCCTTTCCCAATGGCCCCAAAGCCAATTTTCATTCCTTTCTCTTTAAGAAATACCGTTTGATCACCAGCATTATGTAGGATGTTTTTGTAGTTGATTTTGGATGCTGCCAATGCTACAATCTCAGCATTAGGCATTTCAGTCATACTTCCATCGAACTTCCAGATTCGATCCATTGAGGCATAAGAAATATCGAAAGCACCATCAGTGATTTTAGAAATCTGTAAGGCTCTACTAATCAAGTCGAAAAGTTCTTTGTCTACTTTCACAGGTTGAACACCCGCTTGCCTAATAATTTCACTTGTTTGTGAATTGGGATCCCACGAAGAAATAAGCTTTTCTATCCTGGTAATTTCAGCGATAGCAGCATTAATAGCATCCCAAGCGAATTGCGGATCATCATGAATGGCAGTAATTTCAAACCGACTGCCCATCAATTTAACCACCTTATTATGCCTTTGTGCGGTTTGAGCGGATAAGGAAAATCCTAGCGCCAAAAAGATAAAAATCAGATATTGTTTCATGGCAATATCTGTTTGAATGAACTGATGTAGTCTACAGGGCTTTTGGTTTTATCAAAACCAAAAGTACCAAGTATCTCTCCTTCGCTATTGATGAAAAGCGCTAGCGGAAACTCTCCGTTTGGGTTATACCTCTCAGCCAGTTCCTCATTATGTGCAGTTTGTTCTTTAGAGAGCCTATTGGCCTTTTTATAAGGAAAGTCAGCTTTCAGTAAAACCAGATGTTCATCTGCATATTTAATGAATTCTTGCTTTTCGAATAACTCATTGTGTAGTTGAATACAAGGCTTACACCAGTCAGAACCAGAGAAAACCAATAACACCGTCTTATGCTCATCTGAAGCTACTTTTTGAGCTTCTTGATAGTTGAAATGCCAATCTGGATTTGCCTGAAAAAACAGAAAAAAGGCAAAGGATAGTAAATAGTTCATCTTTAGAATTTGAGCCTAAATACTTTTCGCTTGAAATTACCCCACCCCTATGACTTTGCTTTATTTAGAAGAAGAAAGCAGTCATGAATTTAAGAATCCTATTACCAGTAATAAGTCTACCAATCATCGACAAATAGCTACCAGTTATCGATGAATTCGTACCCGTCATCGAAATGGTAAAAAAGGTGTTCATATTTTTCCAATTTTTGAATCAGATCAATGATTAAACCAGATGATAATCAATAGGTTATGTCGGATTTCTTAAGATCTAAGATACTTAGGGTGTACCAATGTATCATAAAAAATGTTTTGGTTGAGGGCCATCCGGACGGGATGGCTTTTTCTTTTTATGGCCTCTTAGAATAGTGCCTTTGTCAGATGCTATGAATTAGTGTCTATTATAACAATCACTTATCCTTTAGGAACTTCCTTTTATCGATTAAAAAAATCCATTCATCGTTTTAACAGCATGAGTCTCTAAAATCAACCGAGATTTGAAGAAAAAAAAACATGGAATCTATCTTAATTGTTGAACACAGCTACATGATGAGACTCTTTCTCATCAATTATTTTAGTCAGAACTTTGATGTTAAAGCCGTTGAGACCCCTTCTGAAGCAATAGAACTTCTTCAGAAAAAATCACGACCAGCAGCTGTCATCTCCAACTTTCATTCGGACAAAAGCATTGAAAGAACAGCGTTTCAGGAAATGATTAAGCTTTTAGAGCATAATGCAATTCCTTCAATGGTTATTACTGATCACGATAAAAGTGAACAACGCATTGAAGCCTTGAGAATGGGTGCTAAAGACTCTGTGAGCAAGCCCTTTAACCCTGTTGAATTACAACTCAGAATTATGAGTACCATCGGCTACAAACATATCGACAAGATGAAAAAAGTAGCATAAATCATCAACTAGAACCATCCGCTTCAAATCATTTTATAATTCTTAATTAAAAAAATATGAAAAAGTATCTCCTATTCTCCTTCGCTCTTTTTCTTCTCAGTGGATGTTTAGAAAAGCCAATGACTGAAATTGAAGAAACTGTAAATGAATCTTCTAGCTTCGACTTTAATACCACACAGGATGTTCAATTAATCGTGAAGATGACTGATGGTAACGGAAGTCCATTTGCTGGATTAAAGTTCTCGATCTATGAGCATATCAATGACGAAAAAGGTAAAAAATTATTTACAGCAGTTACCAATAGCACTGGTAATTTCAAGCAGTATGTTAAACTACCAGCCTATTTTGAAAGCGTTTTAATTGAAACCAATTTCATAGGAATACCCAACAATATCGCTGTACCATTATTGAACAACACGATTGAGCTAGATTACAGTAATGGTCAATTGAACTCCGCAGTAGTTGAAAGCAATTCTTCAAGTCAACAGGGATCTGCAGCGAATCAATCCTATTCGATAAACGGCATGACTTTCAATTATATGGATTCATATAGTTCAGCTGGCGTACCTGCTAATTTAGAACCTGAAAGAGATATTATCAGCGCAAGTTTACTGCAATACATTAATGCCTCCCTTCCAGAGTCGCAGCCTGTACCAGTTTATCACCCAACATATTTAGCGAATGGTAAAAAGACGACTTTGGATATCATTGAAACAGCAGATGTATGGTTAACTTTCGTACATGAAGGAGCTGGATGGAGAAATGCCATTGGTTTTTATACTTACCAAACGACAAGCCCACCACAAACTCTCGATGATATTAGCACCATAAATATAGCCTTTCCGAACCTGTCGTTTATTGGTTCTGGTGGTGCCCTTATTTCTGGAGATAAAATTAAACTAGGAAGGTTTGAACCTGGAGTTTCTCTCGGTGTAGTTCTATTAGCAGATGGTTGGGATGGTTCCAATTCCGAAAACTTCAATCACATTGTGTTTGCCGATAAGCAATTAAACCCTGAGCCAAATGATGACCTAAAACAACACAATGTACTTCTTTGGGATGCAGAAAATGAGCTTTTCTTGATAGGTTTTGAAGACGTTAGAAGAGACGATATTCCTTTCAGATGTGATCAGGATTTCAATGATGCTATTTTGTTTGTCTCTTCCAATCCTGTGAGAGCCATTAGCACTGAAAACGTTAGCCCTGTTGACAAACCAGGAACTTTGGATACAGATGGTGACGGTATTAATGACATCTTGGATGAATTCCCTAATGACCCTGAAAAGGCATATACAAGCTACTACCCTTCTTCCAGCACTTTTGGAAGCTTTGCCTTTGAAGATAACTGGCCAGATTATGGAGATTATGATTTCAATGACCTAGTTGTTGACT
This sequence comes from uncultured Roseivirgaceae bacterium, assembly GCA_964350505.1. Classification (GTDB taxonomy): domain Bacteria; phylum Bacteroidota; class Bacteroidia; order Cytophagales; family Cyclobacteriaceae; genus Roseivirga. Next base: position 16,887 of record CAYGKL010000001.1, read on the forward strand.
ATCAGTTTAAGCATTCTCTTAATGCTAATAATGAGGTGGTAGAAATGGAGTCTAAATTTAAGGTAAGAGCCATAGGTGCCGGTTTTAGAAATGGATTTGGTTTTGCAACCAACCTACTTCCTTCTGAAATACTGTCCAGTACGGGTCATGTGGTGAATAGTCCCATTATAAAACTTAATACCAACGGTACTGAGCAAAACCAAGACAATGCAGTATTCATTGTTTCAAACAACGTTCACGATCTATTCAACAATTCAGGATTTATTAATACCCAAGACGCAGATGCGCCAGTTGAAGATCAAATGGTTACACTCATAACTGTATTTAATGGTCCAAAAACATATGCAGATATAGGCCCTGCACCTTATAATCCTTTCTTAATCATAAGCCAAGACAGAGGGCGCGAGGTACACTTACCAGGGTACCAACCGACTAACTTAATGAATAGAGACTTCTTCGGGACGTTGGATGACAATTCTGACCCATCAAAAGGTATTTATTATAGATCCAAAACGGATTTACCATGGGCCATTCATCTACCTGAAAGCTTTGAATATCCAAAAGAGAAAGTAGATATCCGAAGTGGACACCTAAGATTCAAAGATTGGGCTCAGAGCTCTGGTTACAGCTATATGGATTGGTATAGAGACCAGCAAGGTTACAGAAACACTAGTCAATTATTTAAGAAATAGACTGTTATTGATTTCATGTAAAAGGCGCCCCAAAAGGGTGCTTTTTTACTTTTTACTCAGTTCTATTAATTTGTTAGACACACTTAATCTCTACTCTACAGTGCCTCTCAATATCCTCTGAACAGCACATCAATTCTCCCCATCTTCCCTCTCCTTTCATTCATCTTCAATTCTTGTTCAATCGTCTAATAAACCACTTCGAGGCCTTTAAAGGGACTACTTTTGATTAAAATTAAATGACAGAAAAGTGAATAAGAGAACAACAACAATCGTCAAAAGAGCATTCGATATTGCCTTCGCTGGCACGCTTATTTTGCTTATTAGCCCTATACTGATTTTAGTGTCTATAGCAATCCGCTTAGACTCTAAAGGTCCTATTTTCTATTATTCATACAGAGTGGGGCAAAACTATAAGATTTTCAAGTTCTACAAGTTCAGGTCGATGCGCACGGATGCAGACAAATTAGTAGATAATCTAAAACACCTGAATCAATACGGTGCTGATATTAAAAATGAGCTGGAAGAATTTGAATTAACTAGACACACCATTGCCTATCATGCGAACGATCCAATCATGATCCGCGATGAAAAATATGCCCAGGTACAACACTTTGATAATCACAAACAACAAGACAATAGCAATTCATTTGTGAAGTTCGTTAACGACCCAAGAATTACAAGAATCGGAAAGCTGATTAGAAATAGTAGCATCGATGAATTGCCTCAACTCTTTAACATTCTAAAAGGCGATATGTCAGTAGTTGGCAACAGACCTCTCCCTCTTTACGAAGCAGAGAAACTAACTACCGATGATCGTGTGGGTCGTTTTTTAGGCCCAGCAGGTCTTACAGGTCTTTGGCAAGTAACAGAACGTGGCAAGGACAATGTGGATCCTGAAAACCGCGTAAAGCTTGATATTGAGTATGCAGAAAACCATAGCCTTTGGATGGATTTGAAAATTCTAGTCAAAACTCCAATCGCAGCCTTTCAACATGAAAACGTATAAGTTATGAAAAGGCTAATTCAACAATTAACCAGACCGAATTCTGGTCACAAATACCTTCCATTTGTCGATGGTATAAGATTCATAGCCATCATGCCAGTGGTGTTATTACATGCCAATGAACGCTTTTTAAGGTATGTCTATGGCGAAGAAAACTTATCAGGCATTGGTGATCAAATGAATTACATCATTAGCCGTGGCGCTATTGGTGTAATGATTTTCTTCGCTCTGAGTGGTTTTGTTTTAGCACTTCCCTTTGCCAAAGGCACTACAAACTTCAGTTATAAAACTTATTTCAGCCGTAGGTTAGAAAGGCTAGAGCCTCCCTACATCTTCTGGATGAGCCTTTTTGCTGTTATTCTATTCTTTCAATCCGGAATTGGAATCGCAGAAATGGCAGGTCATTATTTCAGCAGCATTTTCTATCTACATAATATTGTCTATAGCGACTTCCCAATCATTAACCCTGTGGCTTGGTCGTTAGAAGTAGAAATTCAGTATTACCTGATGGCACCATTTATAGCCATCACATATTTCAATCAAAAAGATGAATTGACAAGAAGGTTAGTACTTAGCTTATTGCTACTCTTTTTCATTGTTTATCAGCATGTTCTTGGCTTTCAATTTCAGCCCTTTAGAGCATCTATTTTAGGTCAGCTTCAGCATTTCCTTATTGGTCTTTTAGCGGCCGATTTGTACACGCACAGCAAGAACTGGTCTTCAAAAAGGACTTATTTATGGGATATTATTGGGCTAATTTCTATCCCCGTAATGATGTTCACCTGGACAGACGATCTAGAAAAAGCTTTACTCTTTTCCCCCGCTCTTTTGAGCTTCTTTATCAGCACATTTAAAGGTAGAATCATCCCTCAAATTCTATCTTATAAATGGATTCCAGTGATTGGTGGAATGTGTTACACCATATACCTTACCCACTTACCTTTGCTAGAATTAATGTATTCACTCATCGGTAAAATCGGTTACTCAACGACATATCTATCAGGTCTATCGATAAGTCTAATTCTTACCCTCCCAATCATCTTACTTAGTAGTATAATCTTTTATCGGGTCATTGAAAGACCTTTCATGAAGAAAAATGGAATGAGTCAGATCATTGATAAACTCAGAACTCTAACCGGTAGAAGATTAGCTAAAACAGAAAGATAACATGAAACGATTCTTACTTACCATCGGCTGCTTAATCTCCTTCAACCTAGCTAGTAAAGCTCAAGTAGAGGTGCAAGGCTTAAGTATTGAAAACCTGAGACCAGTTGAAGAGCTTGTGACCATTGCCATCGAGCGTTCATCTGATATTAAAGCATTAAATGTATCTCAACTTCAAAAAGATCAGGAAATAGCTATCGACAAAAAGAAGTGGTTACAACATTTATCTCTAGCCGCTGGCGTCAATTACGGAAATGGTATTGTGGCCGACCAACTTACAGGAGATCAAGTTGGAACTTCCCTCACCTATTTAGCCAGACAAAATGTAACCTATAATATAGGTTTTAACATCAGACTCCCTTTCACCGAAGTGAGCTCAAGAAAAAACGTCATCAAGATCAAGTCTTTAGAAATTGAAAAACTAGACCATCTAAAGACTAGCCAAGAAGACGTGCTGAGAAAAGAAATCATTCAAGTTTATTCTAATCTCAAGCATTTTATCACTTCAATTGAAGTCCAGTCGGAAGTAGTAGAATCAAATGAAATGGCGCTAACCATTGCAGAAGGGTACTTCAAAGCAGGCAAAATTGGAATGGAACAATACAGAATGGCAGTTGAATCTCGGTACTCCTCAAAACTGGAGTTTGAAAAGGCTAAAAATGAAGCATGGTTAGCCTATAACACATTGAAAGCTATTGTTGGAGAAGAAATTTTGAAATAAGACATGACTATCATAGAAATCATCAGGTTACTTGCTCGTTACTTTCACTTCATTGCAGGAACTGCCATTCTATTGGCCTTCCTGGTAATCTACAGCACAAAGGATAGCAAGAAAGAGTATTCGACTCACACGTTACTTAACACTGGTCTTATTTCAGGTTATAGTATTGAAAGCAATTCAAGCGGAAGAATTGATTATGCCAAAACCAATAATGAGCTAGAAAACCTTATTAACATAGCTACTGCTTACGAGACCAATAAAGAGCTTTCAGCACGTTTAATGGCCCACTTGCTCATTGCACAAAGGGACAATAAACTGAAATTACTTCCAGATAACTTGTCTGACTTTGAACAAACACTCCAACACTTAGAAATCAACATTACTAATCAAGACTCAGAAATATCTGTTTATCAAAAACTTGTAAACATCCGTGAAGAAGATCAATTCAATGAAGTCTATCTAATTGCCAACTCGAAGAATCAATTTTTTGGCATTGAACAGTTAGAGAACATTACCGTGATTAGAGAAGGCAGTAGTGACATGATACGCATGGAATACTCCTCTTTCGATCCTTACTTAACCCAAAAAACATTGGAGTTACTGACCGACATTTTCATGTCTAAGCAAACCACTATCAAAGAAGGTCAGAGCGACTCAGTAATCGAATTCTTTGAATCATCTGTGGAGAAGTCATCCATGAGATTGAAGTCGGCAGAGGATCAATTACTGAATTTCAGAGTAAACAACCAAATAATTAACTACTATGAGCAAACTCGCTTTATATCAGGCAATAAAGAAGAGCTAGACAAACAATATCAAGATGAATTAAAAATTCAAGCTGGTGCTAAATCTGCCTTAAATAAAATTGAATTAGAGGTATCTGATAAGGGAATATTATCGAGCCTTCAATCAAGGTTAGCCGATAATACAGGAATCATTTCAAAATATTCTACCGAATTAGCAACGCTAGAACTGACCACAGATTCTATTCCTAGTTCTGCATTAATCATTCAAAAGTCATTATTGGAATCAAATATTGATTCATTGAAGCGTCAGATGACAAACATCGCTGATGAGATGCTATTTGCTTACCAAACACCAGAGGGAATTGAAACCAAAGATTTACTTACTCAATGGCTCAATTACACTATTGTAAAAGAGGAATCGTCTGCTAAACTATCAGTTATGAAGACCAGGCAGGCTGAATATGAGAAAATTTACGATCGCTATGCTCCTCTTGGCTCTACCCTCAAAAGACTTGAAAGAGAAATTGATGTAGCCGAAAGAGAATACCTTGAGAACTTACATAGTTTCAATCAGGCCAGACTTCATAAATACAGTATGATGATGTCATCGAATATTAAAGTGATTGATGCTCCATACTACCCAGTTAAGCCTGAAAAGTCTAAACGCATGATGATGGTGATTCTAGCTTTTATGGTGGGTATCATTTTACCAACCAGTATAATCATTGCGGTAGAGCTAATGGATAGCACACTTAAAAACCCTGAACATGCTTGCCTTCAAACAGGCCTTAATCTAGGCGGTTTACTACCTAAGGTAAACCCTAAAATGAGTAAGAAAATCAACCTAGAGGCTTTGAATAAGCAAGCATTAAACCTTTTTATCCAAGAACTAAGGGCCAATGCAAAAGGATCGAAACGTCCGAAAAGAATCATGCTTTTTAGCCCAGAAAATGGCGAAGGAAAAACTTACCTCAAAGAAGAACTAAACAAGCATTTTAGCTTTCTTTCAGAGGGAGAAAATCCAGAATTCACCTTCCTAGAACTGCAACCTATTCTTCATAACCCTTATACAGAAGAGCAACTAGCAGAAGGCGACATCCATGTACTTGTAGTTCGTGCCAATAGAAAATGGACCGCTTCAGACAAACACGCCTTAAAGGTTTACAAAAAGATTGCGGGTAAGAAGCCCTTCCTATTCTTGAATGCTGTAACAACAGAAGTAATGGAAGAAGTGATTGGAGAAATACCAAAGAAAAGAAGCTGGTTGAGAAGCCATGTTAGGCAAATTTTAGTTCACGGTTTCAAACCTTCAACCATATGAAAAAGACCATAGTATGCCATAGCTTCCCTGCATGGGACACCCCTTATATTAAATCAACCATTGAGCTTCTTAAACAGCTGAGTAAAGACCACAGGGTGATCATGATTGACTATCACTACACCATTAAAGACTTGTTTTTCAATAAGATAAGTCCTGTAAAACAAATTTCAGGTGTTGGGTCACGCGTCAGAATGATACAAACAGAATATGGTCAAATCGAGGTGATATCCACTCCTCCTGTAATTCCCATTAACTGGATTAAGAACAAAAAACTATTCCATTTCATGGCTAAAGTTAATAGTCGTTTGATCGGTAGAACCATTAAAAAACAGCTAACCAAGCTCGGTGTTCAAGACTATACATTGATCAATGCTTTTAACCCCATTTATGGCTTTTTCATGAACGACATTTTCAAGCCTCTAAAGACCATCTATTACTGCTATGACGAAATAGCAGCTACTGAATGGTCGGGTAAGCATGGAGCCACTTATGAGCAGGCTTACATTCCAATGGTAGATGAGGTAATCTGCACGAGCAGCACATTAAAAGCTCACAAACAAGAATTTGCCAAAGAAGTGAAATTCATACCAAATGGAGTTAATCTGGACATCTTCTTGGCTACAGATAAAGAGATTACCAATGGCAAAACGATAGGCTATATTGGAGCAATTGACAACAGAATTGACTTTGAATTAATAGACTACTGCGCTAAAACCTTGAGCGATCATCACTTTCAGTTTTTCGGCCCTATAAAGACAGAAATACCTATCCTGCCTGCCAATGTAACATTTCTGGGCTCGGTAGATCAAAGCAAGCTGCCTGAGAAAATTGAGCAGTTCGATGTTTGTCTTATCCCATTTGTGAAGACTCAATTGACTGAAGCCATTTACCCGCTGAAGATCAACGAATACCTCGCCATGGGTAAGCCAGTAGTTACCACCCACTTTTCAGATCTTTCAGACTTTAAAAAAGTGGCTGAAATTGCAGAGAGTAAAGAAGATTTCTTGAAGGCTATTAAACGTTCTATCCGGTACAACTCCAGATTAAAAGTTCAAGACCGAATTGAGTTTGCAAAAGGAAACTCTTGGGAGAATCGTGCTCAAGAGTTTGCCGAAGCGATTTAGGATATAACTTATCCCACAAGCAACTCATCGAAGCTCACAGTTCATTCACCGTTTTTAAAAGAATCACTTAGGCAAACAGTGCATCTTTGTATCAATGAAAACCAAGAGCGTAATTAATTCTGAACCAACAGGAGCCGCCATTTTGGCCAGTCCACAAGGCTGGTTGATTATGATTGCTCTTTTAGGGTTTAGCTTTTTGGTAATTAGCTTTATTGGTTTGGCAGGTGGAATGCTGCTCATTGGTTTGCCTATCGGCATGGTGGTGTTGGCCATGATTTGGAACAAACCAAAGCTTGGTGTTTGGGGAAGTCTTATCATGGGCTTCTTTTCAGCTGGAATTACGCGTTATGTACCAGGGCCTTGGGGCTTAACGGTAGACATTCTTTTAGCCTTATCTTGGCTAAGTGTTATCCTTAACAAATCAATTCAAATCAAGTGGAAAGAAGCTAAAAACCCGATCGTAGCACTGACAACTTTCTGGATGCTTTATCTTGTTTTAGAGATTGTTAACCCTAGCGGTAATGGTCTTGTGGCTTGGTTTTATGCCATGCGAGGTATTGGCTTCTATCAAGCACTCACAGTTCCACTAATCTTTCTTCTTTTCAGAAAACAAAAAGACACAGAGCAATTCTTTAATGCGCTCATCTACTTCTCTTTAATTGGTACTATCTGGGGCTTTAAACAGCAAATATTTGGAACAGATGGTGCTGAAGATCATTGGCTTTATGCTGAGGAACATCACGAAGAACATATTCTTCATGGCGTTCTAAGGGTGTTTTCATTCTATTCAGATGCTGGGAGTTTTGGTGCATCTCAAGCCATGATGTCATTAATGTCGGGCATACTTTTTATGGGGCCTTACAAAGGCATTAAGAAATTCAAGTATCTCATTTTCGCCATTATCTTTCTTATGGGCTTTGGCATTTCTGGAACTAGAGGAGCTTTGGCAGTGCCTTTGGCCGGAGGGATTGCCTATCTTATTCTCATCAAGAACTTCAGAATACTAATTAGCGGTTTCAGTGGCATGGTCTTAGTTTTTGTGATCCTTAAGTATACCTTCCTCTTTCAGGGAGTTGAACAGGTAAGGCGCATGAGAACAGCCTTGGACCCAAATAACAAGTCGTTGAGCGTGCGTTATGATAATCAGAAAATATTTGCTCGCTATTTATCTAACAAACCTTTTGGAGCAGGTATAGGCACAGCTGGTTTCTGGGGGGCTAGGTTCAACCCTGATTCACTTTTAGCCAATACAGCTACAGATAGTTGGTTCGTAAAAATCTGGGTGGAAACAGGCCCTGTGGGGCTTACTATTCATATAGCATTTCTAGGTTTTATTCTTGGCTATGGAGGACAGAAAATCATGAGGATGCGTGACCCTAAAAACCGAACACAGGCCTCTGCACTTTATGCCATGTTTGCCGGAGCCATTCTTGCCAGTTATGGCAACCAGGTACTCATTCAAATGCCAACGGGTATCATTCTCAATTTTGCAATCCCTTATATTTTTCTAATTGCCGATAGAGATAAGAAGCAATGGCTGAAGTCTATCAAGAAGCCCAAGGAGTTGAGCGTTTAGGTTAAAGAATACAAACCCAAAATCTCTCATTCCCAACTCATCTCCCAACGCAATTCACTCATCGTTACTTTCCTCCCATTCATCTTAATCCTCTAAAGGAAGGCTCTAAGAGAGGTAGATTTGAATCAAAATTAAGCTGATGAAAACTCTATTCGAATCCTTACTTCTTTTGCCAATTGCCTACTTGACCTTTTCAAGTATGTATCAATTGATACTAGCGCTGGCTTCACATTCAAAAACTAGAAGTCCTCAAAACAGCAACTTTGGTTTCGCTCGCTTTTTGATTTTGGTTCCAGCCTATAAAGAAGATGCCATCATCAAATATAGCGCTGCAAAGAACTTGCTAGTCAAATACGAATACCCGAGAGAGCATTTCGATTTTGTAGTCATTGCCGATCAGCTTCAAGAAAGTACTAAACTAGCCTTGAAAAATGGAGGCGCTAAAGTGCATAATGTAAACTTTGATAAAAGCACCAAAGTAAAATCGCTTCAAAGTGCCATAGCTAAATACAATAAAGGCTATGATGCTGTCATCGTATTAGATGCTGATAATGTAATGGAGAAGGGCTTTCTTTTCAAAGCTAATCAACTATTACAGTCAGGCTATAGATCCATTCAAGGATTGAGAAAAGCGGCCAATGCCAATACTTCAACAGCCCTAATGGATGGCCTTTCAGAAACAGCCAATACGGAAATGCTTTGTAAGGGAGCGAATCGCTTAGGCTTTTCCTCCAAGTTATCAGGTTCAGCCATGGTTTTCGATTTCGAGCTTTTTAAGAGCACTATTAATCAATGCCAAGCCATTGGTGGCTTCGATAAAGAAATGGAGCTCATGCTCACCAAAAACAGAGAATATATTCACTACTCAGCTGAGCTTGCTGTGCTAGATCAAAAAGTTACTTCAACTAAAGCTTTCACAAAACAAAGAGGCAGATGGATTGAAGCACAATACACCTTCTTTAAAAAGTCATTTAGAGAAAGTATCAAAGAATTAGCAAAAGGTAATTTCGACTTCTTTCATAAGGTGATGCAATTAGCGCTTCCGCCACGTGCAGTAGCACCCTTTGCAATCATGTTACTGACCATTATTGGTTTACTTCTATCCTCTTCGCTCATCATCATTAGCGGGTCGATAGCCTTAGTTGCTCTGATAATGGCATACTTAATCGTATTACCACTTAAGCCTCTCTTTCGTCAATCGATAAAGATTGGGCTGAGTATACCGCAGATTGGTTTTGCCGCAATAAAGTCTCTTCTGCTGATGCGTAAATCGCGCAACGAGTTTATTCATACAAAACACGAACTAATAGAAGGATAATGTTTGAAGGAATGCCTTGGCCAGTCGTTATACCCATTGCCATTTTAGTAATGGTCTATAGCGTCACACTTTCTAATAGAGAAGAAAAAGTGGCCATAGTGAAGCGAATAAAGCAATTAAAAAAGCAAAAAAGTAAACTGAAATCTAATGGACTCAAATAGAACGCTTAAGATATTACTAATCTCTAAAACTTTGCCCTGGCAGTTTAAGGGAGGTATTCAAACCCATACTTGGGAGTTGGCCAAGAGTCTTGTAGAGATAGGCCATTCAGTAACAATTCTAAATGGAGGACCTTTTAGATCAAAGACAACCACATTTCTGAAAGATGGTATTGAAGTGGTCCAAATCCCCTTCTTTCCAGGTAGGTATTTGAAACCTGTTTCACTTTTAGCAGAAGAGTTTTCTTTTAACTGGTCAGTCCTTACATGGACGATTAAAAATCATCAACCATTTGATATAATTCATTCTCAAGGGCGCAGTGGTTATTTATTGAGCTTTTTCAAACCGATTAAAAACCGCTTGGTGAACACTGTGCATGGTTTAATAGATATTGAAAGTCAGCATTGCAAATGGTATAGCCTGAACGCTAATCTGCATAACGCATTTACCAAAAAAGTTGAAAACAGATTATATAACAAGGCGGCAAGACTTGTTGCCGTGAGTACTGCTTTAAAGGGAGAACTATCAGAAAAGAGGTTTGTACAACAACCGATTCAAGTGATATCTAATGGAGTCAATACGTTCCCTAAAACTCTATCACTTAAGAATAAGGCAGCAAGGTTTCTCTTTATAGGTCGCTTGCATCCAATTAAAGGAATTGCCAAGATGATTGAACAAATGGACTTGGCGAATGAAAACATTAGCTTAGATATAGTAGGCAATGGAAGTGAAAGAGACGCCATAGTAAGAATTATTGAAGCAAAAGGCCTACAGAAAAAAGTGAAGCTCTTGGGCGAACTTACTAGCGAAGAGATACACAACATACTCCCACACTACACTGCCCTTGTATTGCCAAGCCTGTATGAAACTCAAGGCATTGTATTGCTAGAAGCCAACTCAGAAGGCGTTCCTGTAATAGCATCAGATTTACCTGCCATTCGTGAAACGATTACTCACGGAGAAAACGGATTGCTTTGCCCGACAAATAACCCTGTAGCCTTTATTGAGGCAATGAATTACATGGCTAACCATAGACAAGAAGCAGAAATGATGGGATCTATAGGCCGAATAAAAGTAGAAGCAGAATATAGCTGGAACAAAATAGCTGTGAAAACAGAGTCACTTTATTACTCTATCGCATCATGAAAAGAATGCCAAATATCCGCATAGGAAATACGGTTTACTCCTTCACAGGACAAATTAGTTTTCTACTAACTAACTTTCTCCTTTTCATATATTTAGCCAAAAACTACGACCAGACCACCTTTGGCCATTGGGCCATTTTTATCACTACCATTTCCATCTTAGATGGTATGCGACAAGGCTTTACACAAAATGGTCTAGCCAGACTGATTATAAAGCATCCAGGAGACAGAGAAATTAGAAGTACTAGCCTACTGCTGAACTATGCCATTGTAATCATTACAAGTATCATTCTTAAGGTCTTAGCTGTACTATCTGATGAGTCTATCGGTATCCTATACAGCAACGGCTACAAAATATTGATTGTGCTGGCTACCATTCAGTACCTCAATACAGTTTATCAGGCCAATTACCAATTCAGACAATATTTCATCATCAACCTGATCTATTTGATCTCATTTGTAAGTGCCATGGCATTTCAAATTTTGGTAATCGGAAAACCTGAGTTAACAACGATCATTAATCTTATGCTCATCAGTATAGTACCCAACATTGCTTTAGCTATTTATAGAAAGCAGTTCTATATTTTAAAACCAAGAAAGGAGACTGCACTGGCACTGATACACTTCGGAAAATACTCTTCTGGAACCAACTTGATGTCCCTTCTTTTTCAACGGGTTGACCTGATCATGATCAATTATTTCTTAGACCCTACGTCTGTTGCCATTTTCCATTTTGCCACTAAGATTATCAACTATGCAGAGCTTCCGCTTCAAGCATTGTCCCAAGTCATTTATCCTAAAATAGCGACCAGTCACCTGAGCAATAATGGCACTGAACTTAATAAAACTTATGGTGCCTCCATATTATGGATATTAGCATTCATAATCCCAATGAGCTTAACAGTGATCATATTTAATAAAACAATTATAACCCTAATAGGATCAGTAAGTTACTTGCCTGCATCTTCAATAATATTGGTGCTGTGTATTGCCACTTTTTTTAAGCCATGGGGACGAGTTTTCGGACTTACTTTAGACGCAGTAGGAAAACCTAAAGTGAACTTCTATATGCTAGCTTTTAGCCTTATTGTTAATGTAATAATGAATTGGGTTTTAATACCGGTTTATGGGATCAATGGCGCGGCAATAGCTACATCATTGAGCATAATTATCACCATCATTATCGGTCAGTTTAATATCAGAAGGACACTCAAGTTTAACCCTGTACATGAAGTATTGGAAGCATTCAAAACAATGTATCATTTAAAAATTAGCAAAAAATGGAATTAACATTCGGTTCAGCCCAGATATATACCAGTGAGAGAATGAAAAACTCTCCTGTTTTAGCCAAAATGTTTCATAAAGTATTTGGTTATACTAACGTTGGCAATTATGCTCGTTTCACGGTATTTAAAGAATTAGTCAAAAGCATTTCACTGAAAGAGGATGCCAAAATCTTAGACTTAGGCACCGGATATGGTGAGTACAGCTTTAGTCTTGCAGAGGCTTTGCCACATAGCGAAGTTCATAGCCTAGATATTGACAGAGACCGTGTTAAATCTGTAGATACGGCTATCGAAAAAAGTGGAATTCAGAATATTCATACCCACTGCACATTTACAGAACAACTTGAGGAAAAGGATTTCGATTTTGTATTCTCAGTCGATGTATTCGAACACATTGCCCCTGAAGACATGCCTTTTAAAGCTGTTTATAAAAGGCTAAGACCAGGTGGTAAATTCATGGTTAAGATGCCTTATGTTACACAAAGGACAATTCTTCCAGAAAATTGGTTTGAAGACCATCATGAATGGTTGGAAGAAGAACACATAGGTCAGGTCTACGACCTTCATAACCTTAAGAGGCGTTTTGTTGAAGAAGGCTTTAGGGTAATTCATTCTTCGTATTCAGATGGTTGGTTATCTAGATTAGGTTGGGAAGTAGCCTATTTAGGCAAGAAAGTAGGAATAATAGGTCAGCTTTTAACCTTACCCTTTGCTAAGCTGTGTATCAAATTAGATCGTGCAATGCATCTCAATCAATGGGGAAATGCCATTCAAGTAATCGGTGTAAAAGAAGAATCATGTCGCCCTTAGTCTCAATCATAACAGTTAACTACAAACAGGCTCAAGTCACTTGTGAACTCCTTGAGTCAATAGTAAAACTCAATTACTCCAACTTAGAAGTAATTGTAGTAGACAATGCTCAGGAAGGTGATGATTCACAACTATACCAAGCCGTTCTTCCATCTGTAAAAGTGTTGAATGCCAAAGAAAATTTAGGCTTTGCAGGTGGCAACAATTTGGGTATTCAACAAGCAACTGGAGACTTTCTGTTTCTTTTGAACAATGATACAGAACTAGACAATGGCGTGATTGAGTCTTTGCTAAGTAGGTTTACCGAACCAACTATTGCAGCAGCCTCTCCTATACTCAGGTATTTTGATGAACCGAATAATATTCAATTCGCAGGATTCACCAAAATAAGCTCATTGACAGGCAGAAACGAATTATTAAAACAACCTCAGCAATTTACACCTTATGAAACTCCCTACTTTCATGGGGCTGCGGTGATGCTTCGCAAAAGCATTATCGCTGAATGTGGCTTGATGCCAGAGGAGTTTTTCCTCTACTATGAAGAGTTGGAGTGGTCTAGAAAAATTACAAAATGTGGCTATCAACTTTTAATAGATCCACAAGTTCATGTACTCCATAAAGAGTCTGTTTCAACTGGAAAAAACAGTCCATTGAAGCTCTATTATCAAACCAGAAATAGAGTTCATTTTATGCGGGCTAAAGACTCTTCGAATTCGTTGCTCTTTATGCTTTTCTTCCTGTTTATATCAATACCAAAGGGTTTACTCAAATACGGATTACATAGAGAATGGAAGCATTTGAGCGCCTTTTTACAGGCTATTAATGATGCGGTGTTCTTCAAGAGATTTGGTTTCAGACCAATTTAATTCATTCAACGAGCAAGAAGGTATGTTCATCGAAATTAGAACCCTTATTCAATACAAATCGAGTTACTTCAAATAAAAATTAACGTGATGGAAATTTTGTTCTGGACCTCCCTATTTATCATTTTCTATGTATTCGTTGGCTATGGTATTATCATAAGCCTTCTGGCTAAATTCAAGGATAAGAAGGCTCTTTTAGAGCTGTCTAATGAAGATTTACCTATGATCAGTTTCGTAATTGCAGCCTATAACGAGGAAGAGATTATCGAAGAAAAGATTCAAAACACTTTAAACCTCAATTACCCAAAAGAGAAACTCCAATTGAAAATAGTAACTGACGGATCTACTGACAGTACTAATGCTATAGTGAGTAAATACCCCGAGGTGGAGCTCTGTTTTGAACCTCAAAGAGCGGGAAAAATAGCTGCTGTGAACCGTATAATGCCTGAGATTGAAACTCCATTTACTGTCTTTTCAGATGCTAATGTTATGATCAATAAAGATGGTATCAGAAATATGATCAGCCATTTCCAGAACAACAGGGTTGGCGCTGTTTCTGGAGAGAAAACGGTAATGAGTAATGATGCAGATGGCGCAAGTAGCGCAGGTGAGGGATTTTATTGGAAATATGAATCCTATCTGAAGAAGAAGGATGCCGAATGGAACACCTTGGTTGGGTCGGCTGGAGAACTTTTTGCCATCAGAACACATCTTTATGAGGCTATTGAAACCAATACACTTATAGAAGATTTTGTATTGACTATGAAACTTTCGGCAAAAGGTCATCAAGTGGCCTATGAGCCAAATGCCTTAGCTATGGAAACTGGTTCAGCAAGTATTGAAGAAGAAACAAAACGCAAGGTGAGAATCTCTGCTGGTGGAATTCAAGCTGTAATTAAGCTTTGGCCACTCTTAAATTTCATGAAATATGGTAAACTCACTTTTCAATATATTTCACATCGAGTTCTGAGGTGGACATTAATGCCTTTGGCATTGATTGCAGTGTTTGTGAGCCCTTTCTTTCTTATGGACAATGCTTGGTTCTATAAGATAATCCTAAGCCTAGAATTAGTCTTCGGATCCTTAGCAATCGCTGGTTATCTAATCAGAAATAAGGAAACCAAGAATAAAGTGCTATATATTCCGTACTACTTTCTTTACATGCATTACTGTGTAATACTTGGCTGGATAAAATACTTCAGGGGTAAGCAGCAAGTAACCTGGGAAAAAGCGAAAAGAGCAACTATGCCTCTACAGCAAGTTTAATTTCTTTATCAAAGCTTCCTTATTGGCTCTGGAAATTGGAATTACCTTATGGTCGATCAATAAATTGGATTCTTCAATATCTATGATTTTAGAAATATTGATGACATAAGAGCGATGCACCTTCACAAAGTTATGATCGCCCAACCGCTCCTCTACCCTTTTCATGGTAGTATGAACAATATAACCTTTCTCTAGGGTCTTGAAAAGTGCATAATCTCCTTTGGCTTCGATGTATAGGATGTCATCGATTTTAACTTTGATCAACTTCGAGTCCACCTTCAAGAAAATACTGTCTTGAATAACTCTAGACATTCCCTGACTTTCTTTGGCATCCTTAAAACGCTCAAAAGCACTCATCGCAACCTCTATAGCCGCATTAATGTCTTTTACACCATAAGGCTTAACTAGATAACCAAATGGACCTTTTGATTTGGCCCTTGCAATGGTGTCGTTATCGGCAAATGCTGTTGTGAAAATAAAAGGTATTTGAAAGTTTTGATTGATAAGGTCGGCCAAGTCTACCCCATCTATATCTCCGCCAATTTGTATATCAAGTAAGGCCAAGTCGGGTAAAGTCTCATTGCAGATTGCAATAGCTTTTTCGGCATCATCAGCTACACCAATAATTTCATGTTTTAGAATGCCTAGAATGTCTTGTACACTCTCTGCAATCATTGGATCATCTTCAACGATGAGTATTTTCAGTCGGCTCATTAACTCTTGTTTGTCCGAATCTACTAAATCATTCGATTATTTTACAAATAAGCTTATGAAATTGGTAACTCAATGATAAACTCAGAGCCAATGTTTTCGGTGCTCTCTACGGTTATTGTTCCACCGTGCATTTCTGTGAACTCTTTAACAATAGATAAGCCCAATCCAGAACCTTGGATGTTACTCACATTGGTTGCTCTATAGAAAGACCCAAATAGTCCTTTTAAGTCTTTTTGAGGTATCCCTATACCATGATCTTTAAATGTCAAACTCATTCTATCTAACTGATTAAATGAGAGGGATATTTCAGGAGCTTCTTTGCCTTTAGAATATTTAAGTGCATTAGAGATGAGGTTAGAAACCACATGGTCCATGAGCTGCTCATCAATGGCAACCTCTTGTGGAACACCATTTACATGTAAATCGATAACGCGATGCTCCAAATCAGTTTCTGAAGACTTATTAATCTGTCGTTGAATAAATTGTATAAAATCTACAGGCTTTTTATTGATTTGAATTTTGCCAGACTCTATTCTACCTAGCATCAGAATATCATTCATCAAAGAAGTAACTCGATTTAGATCACTGTCTATTCTGTCAATGTACTTCTTGTATTTAGCAAAATGGTCTGGAAGATCATCTTCTAGTTGATAACTAATCAGATCAGTGTTCTGCTTAATGGTAGTAAGAGGCGTTCTGAACTCATGTGAAGTCATTGCTACGAAACGAGATTTTAGCTCATTTAATTCACGCTCTTTATTCAGAGCCTTTTCCATCTCCTCTTGAACCCGCTTTTGAATGGTAATATCACTTAGAAAAGCAGTAAATGTATGTCTACCTTTACTTTCTACCGGAATAATGGCCATCTCTATTGGAAACTCTTCACCCGATTTCCTCATAGCTGTAATCTCTATTTTTTGATTAAGCACTGGCCCTCTGCCAGTAGCTAAAAAATGCTTCATCCCTTGATCATGTGCCTTATGATGCTTAGTAGGGATAATTGTTTCGGTTAGGGACTTTCCAATGGCCTCTTGTGCCGAATAACCAAAAATAGCCTCAGCTTGTATATTCCATTCCGTCACAATACCTCTTTCATCTATAGTTATTACTGCGTCAATAGCATTGTGAAGAATCTTTCTGAGCTTTTGCTCACTTTCTGTCAATTCTCTTTCAGCTTTTTCTTGTTTTTTCTTGGCAATGGCATTCTTTAAACGGTTAGAGGCAAGGTTAGCTATTGTTGTAAGCGTGTTCAGATGGCTTTCATTAAAAAAGCCCTTTTCTTTATGCTCAGAATCAATAACTCCAATCACTTGACCGTCTGCTATGATTGGAACAGAAATCTCTGAATATCTGAAAGCATCATCTTCCAAATAGCGAGTATCTTTACTAGTATCGTTCACTATTTCAGCTTTCCCTGATTTAGCTACAGCACCTACGATACCTTCACCTAAAGGAATAAATACCGGATCTTTTATTTGTCTATTTTTTGCTTGTTTAGGTCCATAAGCGGCTATTTGCTCAAGCACTTCCTTGTCGTTGTCAAGGATGTAAATGACACAGTCTTCATAGCCGAATTTATCAATTACATTTTCAGCTATTTCCCAAGCAATTTCGCCAATGGAATCATCCACAAGTAGTTTAGTCACGAAATCATTGATAGCACCCAAATGCTCATAACTTCTTTCTAATTCTTGATTCTTTTGAGCTAATATCTCTTGGTCAGATTTAAGACTCTTTTGATTTTCTGAGAGGGTTATTGTATAACCTATCCATTTAGCAAATAAGCTGATGAATTCGATGTCATATCCATCAAAATTATGCTCCCTTGGCTTAGAGGATGAAAAATTAACAGTACCACGCCTTTTACCATTTACATCATAGGAAACACCCAAATAGGTCTCAATTCCAAATAAATGATGGGAAGGGTGATCTGTGTGGCTTGAGAGAGAAACATTACTCATATGAATAATGTCATTCTGTTTTAAAACTAACTCACAAAAAGTATCACCTAACCTAAACTGATCGCCAATATTTATAGTCGCGTTTGGATCCTTTGATACAAAATTTTTGACGGTGTAAGTTTCATCTTTGATCTCACTTATAATCGCTAAATCAAGTCCAAGGTATTTCTTAGCTAATTTTAAGCCTTGTGAAATCTGGTCTTCAGAGGAAAGGCTAAGATTTGAGGTAACATAATTGAGTGCTTCAATACCATTTTTGTACTTGTTGAGGCGATCTTTGGTGACTTTTAGTTCCTCTTCATCATTGATTCTTTCAGTGATATCGACATGGATACCAATACTCCCTCTAATGGTTCCATCTATATTATAAATTGGGGCACCACTAATTACTGCCCATCTTACAGTACCATCTTTTTGCCGAATGGGTATTTCATAAACTCCTTTTCCACCGCGCTGCCGTTGTTTATGCTCTTTTTTGAGCACTTCAAGGCCATGATCATTAGTTAGTAATTCAGAGGCCACCTTGCCGATCAACTCTTCTTTAGCGTAACCAGAAACCTTGGTCATAGCGTCATTCGCATAGACAATTTTCTCGTCAAGATCTACTTCCATAAGTCCAAACTGAAGGTTCTGAATAATACCTCTATATTTCTCTTCAGATTGTTCGAGCTCAGAACGGTTATGATAGCTCTCTGTAATATCTCTTCCTACTCCTAAAAAGCCGATTATATTTAGATCGTTTTCCAAGAGTTGAACACTGAGACCAATCCAAACCTTGTCACCCAAGCTTGTAACAATTGGCACTTCCTGAAAAGTAGATTTAACTCTTTTTTTCAGTTGACTTGCATAGAATTGCTGGCTTGACTCCTGATAATCAGGATGTATTAACTCTAGATAAGACTTACCTAAAATCTCTTCCTCCTTATATCCAGTAATCTGAAGAGTCTTTGGATTAACATAAGTGAATTTACCTGCTGAATCACATTCATAAATAATCTCATTAGCTGCCTCTACAATGAGCTTATACTTTTCGTTATCGGGACTATTTTGTGCCATATAGCAATCTTCAGTAGAAAAGAAGATAGTATAAAATTTATTGTAAAATGTAACTTTATACGAGACTTCACAATCAAAGAAATGGATATCTATAAGTCCCGCTACTTTACCGGTGGTCTGGTAACTCTTCAAAATTTTGACAATAGCTCGATTATTTTCATCCTTTAAATAGGACAAAAACCGACTTGATAGCAGAGAAGATGCGACTATATCGCCCTCTGCAGTTACCTTTACACTTGAATTCATTTGGCTTGAGATAGTGCAAAGCAAGCATTAATAACCATATGTGTGACTCAGATTCGTTGAATCGACAGAATGCTTCGATGAATGACAAAATCTTTCGATAAGCTGAGGCTGGTTGATAGAGAGGAAGCAAAAGAACTCTCTGAAATGCTTTAAATGCTAGATTGAAAAAGACTTCACCAACTTTGGCCGTAAGCACAGGCCTCAACTCATCTATTGAATTCTTCTGCTTTAGCCCTCTTCAAGAATTAATATTTTTGAGGAATCCAATTCGGTTGTGCATGAAAAGCACTTCCTGATGTGACCTTAGTGAATTTTCCATCCAAGATATCTATTGTATAAATATGATCACCATCGTTCTCGGTGGTGCCATGAAACGCAATTTTATCACCAGATAAGGACCATGATATTTCACTTTCAGCGTAAGGAGTATTTGTTATCTGTTCAATATTTCCGTCAGTGAGGTCTAGTGTAAAAATATCCCAGCTCTTATTATCGCTCGAATCTGACATGCAAAAGGCAACTTTTTCACTACTGGGAGACCAAGACATGTACTTCTTGGGCATTTTGCTTTGAGTTAGCTGCTTTGTCTTTTTGGATAAAAAGGAAAAAACATGAATCTCTGAGCTACCACTTTCTTCAGAAATGAAGGAAATAAACTCTTCATTTAAAGACAATTCGAAATCACCATCTGTTCCTTCATACTCAATGAAGAGCTCCTTTTGACCCTTCTCCACATCCATCTTCCAAATTTGTATGCTTTCACCAGACTGCTGAGAATAAAATAAGTATTTGCCGTTCTTGCTAAGATTAATATCCAAGAAATGCCCAACAAACAGAGTGTCGATAACTTCCTTTTCTAAGGAAAGAAAAACACCATTACCAGTTTTTGAATAAGCTGTATAGGTAACTTTATTCAATGCTGAACTCCATCTTGGATTGAATTTCTTTAGCGAGTCATTAGTGAGCAACTCCTCCCATTGACCTAATAAGTCTGAGCTATAAAGATCTTGACTTTGGTCTTGCTCTTTCACATATATCAATCGCTCATTCAGGTGATTATCTGGCATATTGCAGCCATATAAAAACAAGATAAAAAGCCATGAATACTTCATCAACAAAAGAGGCTGTTAAAGATTACCAATTGATTTTCAACCAATTAGACTAAATAGGCGAATTAAGAGTTTTCAACTCTTCAATAGTCGCTAGTGGGTCAACAGATTTGAACACAAAATTACCAGCCACCAACACATCGGCTCCAGCTTTCATCAATGGCCCTGCATTATGTGCATTGACTCCTCCATCAATCTCAATCAATGTATGAGCCTCATTCTCGGCAATGATCTCTTTGAGCTGTCTCACTTTTTTGTAGGTATTTTCAATGAACTTTTGACCACCAAAACCTGGATTCACGCTCATCATACAAACTAAATCGATGTCTCCGATTACATCCTCTAACAACTGAACATTCGTATGTGGATTCACGGCTACTCCTGCCCTACAATCCAAAGCCTTTATTTCTTCAAGCACTCTGTGCAAGTGATTACAGGCTTCAAAATGGACCGTAATATTTGCGGCTCCTGCATCTCGAAATGCCTTTAAGTACTTTTCAGGATGAACAATCATGAGGTGTACATCTAAAGGCTTTTTCGCATACTTATTAATCGCTTCTATTACAGGTAGGCCAAAAGATATATTCGGCACAAATACGCCATCCATCACATCTACGTGAATCCAGTCTGCCTGACTTTCATTCAACATTTCGATATCACGTTGTAGGTTGGCAAAATCTGCGGCCAATACGGAAGGGGCAATTATGGGTGAGCTCATAGACAAATATAAATCAATATTTAATGATCTTTCTGGTAGAAGAACCTGAAGTAGTAATCACTCGCAAAAAATACAAGCCACTTTCCGTTAGAGAAATTTTCAAGGGATTGTAAGCGTAGAATGGCACAAACTCATAATTGCTCTCCAATTTTCCTGTACTTTTAATAAGTTGAATGGTCACTTTTTCTCCAAAAAATCTTTCACTAAAGTTAATCTGAATTTCTTCAGTTGTTGGATTAGGAAAAGCATTAAAAGCTGGAACGCTCGCCTCTGCCTCGTTTCTATTTATTTCCATAACCCTATCAAAATTAGGAATTCCATAGCCATATTCCCGATCAGGGCTATTTGCCCGATCTCCTGATTTTCTAATTAATTCCCGAACCTCTTCGGCAGTTTTATTGGGATAAGCTTCCCAAACCCCAGCTACTAAACTTGTGAGCAAAGGAGCTGAAAAAGAGGTGCCATTCTGAGCTGCTATAGTTCCTTGGGCTGTCACCAACAATGTGGCAACTCCTCTTGCAACTACATCTGGTTTAATTGTATTTGGAGTAAAAGTATCTCTACTACTAAAATTAGCGATCATTTCACCAGCATCGATTGCCCCTACTGCCAGCACCAAGGGACTGTCGGCAGGAGCACTTACCACCGTTCCAGAATTTCCAGCACTATTAACCAATACAATGCCTTTCGAGGCGGCAATATTCGCAGCCTTTGTAATCACAGCAGTTTCACCATCGAGCTGCTCATTTGTATAATTCATCGAGCGGTTGGTGAAGCTATTATGATAACCGAGTGAGGTGCTGATGACATCAACTCCAGCGCTATCCGCCTTTTCGGCTGCAAAAAGCCAATTATACTCTTCCACTCTATATTCCCAAGGCGCCTCTGTTACACTTAGAATAAATGTAGCTTGAGGGGCTCCACCTATGTAATCTTCTTGATCTGCTGCTATGATAGAGAGCACACGCGTTCCGTGGCTATAGATATTTTCGACATTTTCCGAATTCTCAACGAAGTCGAATCCATAAAGAATTCTATCTTCCTCGAAAATGTGCTGAAAACCTGGGAGCTGAGTAATGTTTTGAAAACCATCATCGAAAACTCCTATAAGCACTCCTTTTCCATAGAAGCCAAATTCATGCATTGCATCAATGCCTAACATTTCTTGCTGATTGCTAGCGAGGTTAGGTCTAACAGGCATTTCTTCTTCATCATTTTTAGTTGATCCTCGCGCTCTCAATGGTGCTTCTGGAGCCACAAATTCTAATGAACTGACGAAGCTAAGGTTTTGCACTACATCAGATTTCGCATCATCCATTTGAACAAGAATCCCATTCATCCATTTGGTTGAATAGAAAACCTCTACTCCTAAATCTTTGATGGTTTGAATATAACTAGCTGTTACAGGCAAATCTTGCTCTGAAATGCTTATACCCTGCTTTTCTCTTCTTTGAAGTGCTTTTTGGGATAAGAACTGTTCCGGTTGATCAATTGAATATAAGTTGGAAGACTTGTCATTAAAAAAAACCATGTATCGGTCTTGCGCCAGCACATGAAAGCCAAGGAAAAAGGTAAATAAGATGTAAACACCTTTACTCATCTATAAACCCGTGGGCAATCAATTCCTCTCTATATAAACGGCCTGATTCAATCAATCCTTGCCCCAAACACTCTTGTCTAGAACAAATCTTGACTTCGTTATACATCTTGTAGATTAGACCAATGCTATCTCGATACACTTCCCTTCTAATATCACGAAACGTAATTCCATCTTGGTCATTACTGATTTCAATTTCTGCTGTTCTAAGAAAGGTATTGAGTCCAATAGTGAACTGACCATTGAAGTTGACATACTTTTGAACAGTGGCTTCTCTCCCATTAAACAAGTTCCTATCCCATCTGATGGTGGTATCTGATGGAAATACCATTTTCACTAATGGTATATTATTTTCAACTGAAATAGCCTTATTCCCTTCAATTCTTGCCGTCCATACAGAATCAAGTTCCCAAGATAAGTTCTCGTTTTCACGTCTATATCTATTGATGATATGTGAAACTTGACCACTATTATTAGAGAAAGGTTCTCCAACCTCTTCTCTTATTTGATAGCTAGAAGTGTCACTAATACTGACTGCAGAATAACGGATTTCATAAACATCGTATTCACGGTACTTACCTTGTTCAAGAAAGAAATAAGATTTACCTAAATCAGGATTTAGTGGTGGAAGGGGATCTTCATCACTGCTGCTGCCACAGGCATAAATAAAAATGGCTATAATGAAAAGTAAAACTCCGTTTTTGAGCCTCATGATGCGAATTAATGCCTAATTGAAACGATTAACAAACATTGTATAGTGTAAAACCCTTCACCAAATTCCTTTTAAGTCAAGTATCTGTGTGAAATCTACGCTAAAATACCCTTTTAATACATTTTCGAAGCTTATTACCCTATCACTTCTTTTCCTTTTCTTCGCCTGATCTTGCTGTAAATTTTATGAAAGAATTAGCTTTGCCCTAGATTTAAACCTCAGCAACATGGCATTGAAAACCTTTGTGAAAGTAAGTGGAATAAACAATTTGAGTGACACTCGATATTGCGCAGGCATGGGTGTAAATCAATTGGGGTTTAACATTGAAGAAGGACATTCTAACTATACTGATATACAATCTTTTAAGGAGTTGTCCGACTGGGTATCTGGTGTACAGTTTGTTGGTGAAATTGAATTGGTAGAGTCGAAAGGAAAAATCGCACAGATTATTGAAGGCTATGAGTTAGACGCCATTCAAGTCTCTGATATAGAGCTAATACCCGAAGCTTTAGAAACAGGAAAGGCTATTATTTTCTATACCACATCGCTGGCTCAAGCGGAAGAAGTTGTCAATACTTTTAAAGGTAAGCTTTCCTATGTACTACTCGAGGATGAAAAAGCGGAACTAGAGAATCTTACGCTTTTGGCTCAGAAAACTGCGCTTGTGTTAGGCGCTGGACTGACTGCTGAGAGCTTAGATGACCTACTTGAAGAAACAAAACCTATGGGTCTGGCCCTTAAAGGTGGGGATGAGATTAGACCTGGTTACAAAGATTTCGATGAAATGGCAGACATTCTCGAGGCTTTAGATACCGATGAGTGGGGTTGATGAGTTGAAATAGCCTTATCGCATTCCCCTTATCAAGTTTTTGTCAAGTGCATCAGATAATTTCATAGTTTAGATGCTATGAAAAGACTGTTTACTATCCTTCTTATTACTGGTTTGTCTCTCAGCTCAGCATTAGCTCAAAACGACTTGACCACCTTCATATTGGTTCGCCACGCTGAAAAGGCAAATGATGATCCAAGAAATCCATCGTTATCTGAAATTGGCTTAGCCAGAGCTAATAAGTTGACGGAGGTTCTCCAATCGAATGATATTACAGCTATCTATTCAACTCCTTATAAAAGAACTCAAAGTACGGTAGCACCCATTGCCAAGGCTAAAGGCCTCACAGTTGAGGACTATAATTTCCAAAGTCCTACTTTCATTCAGGAAATGCTCGATAAGCATAAAGGAGGTATTATCCTTGTTTCTGGGCATTCAAATACTACTCCTATGGTGGCTAACAAACTTCTTGGAGAAGAAAAATTCGCTCAGCTAGATGAAAATGAATACAGTAAAATATTCATTATTACAGTTTCTAGCATTGGAAAAGGAAGCGTTGTTGTTCAGAAATATTAGTTTGATTTTGTCTCAGACTCTTTCAGTCCTAAGAAACTTATTCCGACCAAAGCACTCGTAAGACTGATGAGAAAGAATAAAGTGGCTAGTGCCGTGGCATCTGTTTGGTTGATAAAGAGATAGGCAGCCCCTTTAACCATTACCAACTCACGTATTCCAATTCCACCTGGTAGAGAAACAGGTAAGGAAGCAGCTACCGAAGTCACAAGAAATAGGGTTAAGTAATCAATATATCCAGCTTCAACACCTAGAGCTTTAAGAATAAGAAAAGCACTTAGCACTTGTAAAGATTGAACTCCTAGAGCTTGTATGTTTGTGATATGGTTAACCTTTTTAAAAGTCTTGAACAGTAAATGTACTAAGAGATAATAAGCTGGATAAGCCACAATTAAACCTACCCAGAGCAAGAAACCATAAGGCGCTAAAGCCTCTTTTCCTTGTCCCAGCAAACCTAGACCAAAGGCTAAAAAACCCAATGCCACTACTCCACTGACTCGATCAAGCAAAGTGGCGCTAATGAGAGGTTTAACAGAAGTCTTGTACCATTTATTCAGTAGATAAACCTTGTAGCCATCACCTCCAATACCGCCAGGTAAAAACTGATTGTAAAGCATGCCGAGGTAATAGAGTTTCAAATTGAACTGGGTAGAAAGTGACAGACCGAGAGCTCTAAAGAAATAATTTAGCCGAATAGCACTAAGAACTTTGGACGCATTGAATGCTATGAGAGCCAACAATAACCATCCAATTTGAGCAGATAATAAGGTACGTTTTAGTTCTTCAACATCGATATCTTGAAGCACATATCTAATTGCCAGGACAGCAATAAATAACTGCCCAGCTACTTTAACCCATTTTTTAAGCTTTTTGCTCACCTACAAAGGTCTCTTTAAGGCGGTACACCTTTTTGTTCTGCGATTCAAAATAGGTTCTCATCATCAACTCAGCAATAATACCTACGGTAATAAACTGAATACCCGCTAGAATTAGAATACTTCCTAACAAAAGAAGTGGCCTTCCCCAAATATCCTCTCCTGTCCAAAACTTATAAATCACCAAATAAAGATCTATTGCAAAACCGAGAATGAAAGTGATGATCCCCCACATTCCGAAAAGATGCATTGGTCTGCGGAAATACTTCTGAAAAAAGATCATGAGAATCAAATCGGCCATTACGCGGAATGTTCGGTTGATCCCATACTTGGACTCACCATGTATTCTGGCATGATGTTTCACATCTACCTCGGCCATTTTTGCACCCTGAAGTTTTGCTAAAACAGGTATAAACCTGTGCAATTCACCATAAAGGCCTAAATTCTTGGCAATGTCTTTCTTGTAAATTCTAAGGCTGCAACCATAGTCACTCAACCTAACATCCGTGGTATTTCGAATAATCCAGTTAGCGATCTTACTTGGAAACTTGCGAAGGACAAAGCCATCTTTTCTATTCGCACGAACACCAGCAACAACGTCTACACCAGCTTCTTCCAATTTTGCCATCATGGCTGGAATATCGGATGGATCGTTTTGAAGGTCACCATCCATAGTAACGATGAACTCTCCTTCCGCGGCATCTATACCAGCAGACATGGCCGTACTTTGACCATGGTTCTTATTGAAGACCAAGACCTTAGTTCGATCATTAGCTACTTTTTTAGCATTTTCCACCGTTTTATCAGTAGAACCATCATCAACTAAAATGAGCTCATAATCTATTCCTTTCAATGCGTCATATTCTTTTTCACACAGTGGAATAACATTATCTTCTTCGTTGTAGAGTGAAACAACAACCGAAAGTTTCATAGGCAAAAATTGAACTGCAAAGTAAATGAGTTCTGCCTCAAATACCTAATAAAGCCCATTATGGATGAGATTGCGAATTTACTCCTGAAGCTTCAACATTTTAGTTTAGTTTTGTTACCGAATGAAATTAAGAGTCATTTTCGGAGCCATCGTGGCCTTATCTATTGCCGTTATGTTTGCCAATATTGGTGGACTAGATGTTTATGCGCTCGATGAAGCGAAAAATGCTGAGGCAGCAAGGGTTATGTTCGAAAGTGGTGACTACGTGGTGCCGTACTATAATGGTGACCTGAGAACTGACAAACCTCCCCTTCATTACTATTTCATGGCTGCTGGATACAACCTTTTTGGAGTAAATGCCTTTGGAGCGAGGTTCTTCTCATCACTCTTTGGTGTACTCACAATCATCATCACTTTCCTCTTTGTACTCAAGCATTTCAATACTCGAGCGGCAATTTTCTCTAGTCTTGTGCTCATTAGTTCACTGCATTTCAATTTGCAGTTTCATATGTCGGTTCCAGACCCCTACCTCGTCTTCTTCATGACTTGGTCATTTTATTCTTTTTATGAAGCTTATAAAACGAGTAATCGTTGGCAGCTCTTCTTCTTTTATTTTGCCATTGGTTGCGGACTGTTAACGAAGGGACCAATAGCCTTGGCGTTGCCAGGGTTAGCGGCACTTATCTTTTTGATTTTGAATAAGGATTTTAAGCTGAAAACGATTTGGAGAATGCAGCCCATTGGAGGAATACTACTCTCACTTCTTGTAGCCTTCCCCTGGTATTATGAGGTTGATCGAAGCACAAAAGGTATATGGACAGAAGATTTCTTTTTCAAACATAACTTCTCTAGGTACTCGGAAGCCATGGAAGGTCACGAGGGTATCTTCTTAATCACTTTTGCATTTGTCTTTGTATTAGGCATGCTCACCTTTCTACCCTTTGTCTTTCAAAGTGTGAAATCTGCCATTATCAATCGAAAGAATGAACCATTGCTCTTTGCGCTTATTGCTTCATTGGTTGTGGTAGTCTTCTTTGCTTCCTCAAGTACTAAACTACCAAACTATACAGTGCCTAGCTATCCGGTTTTGGCGATTGTTCTTGGTGTATACCTGTCTCAAATTGACGCAGCTTGGCTGAAAAATAATTGGAACAAATTAGGCTTAATCACCTATTCTATACTATTAATAGGGTTTCCAGTTGGAATTTATTTTGGCCTGAAAGCTGATCTTTCCCTTAATCACCTTACAGCACTGGCCTACTACTTTGTGGTTTTAACCTTGGTTGGCTTTTACAACTTGATCATAGTTGTAAGCAAAAAGAGTATCACAAATCTCATCAAATGGAATATTGCAGGATGGATTGCTACAATCCTCTTGTTTTTCCATGTAATCTTCCCTCAGGTAGACGCTGAAAACCCGGTGCGAAAGCTTTTGCGAACGATGGATACAAGTAAAACTATTATTTCCTATCAGCGTTTAAACCCAGCTTTTGTTTTCGCTTTAGAAAGAGAAATCCCACGGTTCGCTGAAATTGATGAAATCAAGCTAGCCATCACTCAATCACCTGCAGGCTATATTATATCAAGGAAGGAATTACGTGAGGAACTGGAGTCAATCGAAGGCTTGGTGTACCATTCTGAGGCGAGAGACCTTTTCGAAACACCAACTACACTGGTGATGAAATGGGGTAAATAACCTTTCTTGCTTCACAGAGACTGTTTCCAACGTTGGTATCAAACCAATCACTCTAAGATTCTCAAAACTATTTTCTAAGTAACCCATTCTGAAGTTTCTCAGAATCACTTTTAGGAGCCATTATCATATAAGCAAGTACAACCGAAAGAATTCCGAAAAGGCTTCCAAAATATACATCGCGAGCAAAATGCTGAAGAATATACATTCTACTTACCCCTACTAAAACAGCTGAGAAGAAGATCAATACCCTCAACCACGTTGACTTGATAATTAAAATGAGAAAGAATGCCAGCGTAAAGGCAGATGCTGTGTGACCTGAAGGAAAAGCATCAAAGCTTCTTACATTGACTCCTTCTACAAAATTCAGCACATCAATTTGATCCTCAAAGAACAGCTTAGGGCGCGGTTCACCGGCAAATAGCCATTGCTTCAAAATGTGTACAAAAATGGTCTGAAACACAATGGCAATTAGAAAAGTAAAGAACTTATGGTAGTTGAAAAATAGGTAGCCCAGGGCAACAATGGCCAACAAAGAACCATCTCCCAAATGTGTCCAATATTTAAAGAAAAAGTCGCCAAATGTAGTATGTCGGTCATTTAACCACAAAACCAAATCACCATGCACTGTAGAGACTAAGAGTAAGCCTCCTAACACAAAATAAAGGGCTGTGAACCAATGAACAGTTTTTCCGAATAGATCAGCTTTCATATTTAAATTTGAAGCGTAAGTACTTAATCTTCTCTCCCTTTGCGAGAAACTTTTTCTCAAACTCGGTTTTTATTCCGTGATGATATTCCATTAAAGGTGTTGAATATAAATCAAAAGTCTGATCGAGGATTTCAATATCATTTCTTTCATTTAGTA
Organism: uncultured Roseivirgaceae bacterium; assembly: GCA_964350505.1. GTDB lineage: Bacteria > Bacteroidota > Bacteroidia > Cytophagales > Cyclobacteriaceae > Roseivirga. The sequence goes on from CAYGKL010000001.1 coordinate 45,963, forward strand.
CCTCAAGTGTATATTCGAACAGCATGGTACTATCTGTCTTTAAATTGACAATGCCTTCAGTTGAAATCACACTTTTATAGAGTTCTAAAAACCTTGGGGACGTTAGTCTTCTTTTAATATCGCGATCCTTCGGTCTTGGATCTGGAAAAGTGATCCATATTTCCGACACTTCTTCTGAAGCAAAGAACTGATCTAGGTGCTCAATCTGAGCCCTAAGGAATGCAGTATTCGTTAAATCATTCTCTATGGAAGTCGTACTGCCAACCCAAAGCCTATCGCCTTTAACATCGATACCCACGAAGTTCTTTTCTGGGTATACAGAAGCCAATCCCGTTGTATAGTGTCCTTTCCCACAAGCCAATTCTAAGACAATAGGTTGGTCATTTACAAAGTAATCTTTATTCCATAGGCCCTTTAAATTCGAATAAATGGGCTTATAGTCCTCAATAACATTGTGCCTTTCTGTAAGCTCTCCAAACCTTTTCAGTTTTGCTCTTCCCATTACAAATCTTCTATTTCAGCCACAACAAAAGTACTTCCACCAATAAATATCATATCGTTTGCTTGAGCCAACTCACGTGCTTTAGCAATAGCTTCATTAACATCCTTCTCATAAAACTTGGCTTGCTCTAAATGTCTTGTCTTCTGCTCCAACTCTTCAAGTAAAAGTGCTCTGGGAATTTTAGGCTCGCAGAATATGAGTTGTGCATGGCTTGGAAGCATTGCTAAAATGGGGTTTAAATCCTTTTCCTTTACAAAGCCCAAAACCATGTAAAGTTCTTCATGAACCTGGGATGTAATCTGCTCAACTATGTATTGAAAAGCTTCTTTATTATGCCCTGTATCACAAATAGTTAAAGGGTTTGAGCCTAGCTGCTGCCAACGCCCCTTGAGCCCAGTACTCTGCTGCACCTCAGATAAACCCATAATCAGATTACGCTTTGAGATTTTCCATCCGTTTACTCTAAGAACTTCTACCGCAGTAAGAACCCCTTTAATGTTTTTGGCCTGATAATTTCCTTTTAAATCAGACAAAGGCATCTCATGGAAAGTCTGTTCCTCTGCAAATGTAATTTTGGCATTCATCGTCTTTGCCATTGCTTTGAACACAGACTCAGTTTCTATATGTTTCTCAGTGACAACAACTGGAACATTCGGCTTGATAATTCCCGCTTTTTCGGAGGCTATTTTTGTCAGCGTATCTCCTAACATTTCCATGTGATCCATACCAATATTGGTGATCACAGAAAGTTCAGGAGTAATAATATTGGTAGAGTCAAGCCTTCCTCCCAACCCAACTTCAATAACAGCTACATCTACTTTGGCCTCAGCAAAATACTGAAAGGCCATGGCAACAGTCATTTCAAAGAAAGATGGCTTTATATCTTCAATAAGACTTTGATTTTCAGCAATAAACGCTGTAACAAACTCTTGTGAAACTTCCTTCCCATCAATCCTTATACGCTCAGTAAATGATTTCAAATGAGGTGAAGTATAAAGTCCTACTTTGAAACCAGCAGATTGCAGTACAGAGGCCAGCATATGAGAGGTACTTCCCTTTCCATTCGTTCCGGCAATATGGATACTCTTGAACTTGTTATGTGGATTTCCGAGCGCCTCACACAGCTTGATGGTATTGGTAAGGTCTTTTTTGAAAGCTGCCTGCCCTACCCGTTGGTACATGGGTAAAGCTTTGTACATAAAATCTAGCGCTTCCTTATAAGTCATGGTACGAAGATACTAGGAGCATTTGGATCAGATTATTTCTTTCAAAAGAAATTTCATTCTGCCATACGTGTGTTGAACTAGATGTCCGTCATATAAGCGAAACTCAAAAATTATAAATTTGAAAAAGCAACTCAAAATTACATTGGTACTTACCATTCTGGCAGCATTATTCTCAGGATGTTCGTATGAAGAGATCAACGGCAATGGCCCGGTGGTTGAAGAAGAAAGATCAGTCGGTGCATTCACCTCCTTAAGTCTCAGGCTACCTGCCAAACTGTATGTTTACAATGGCAATGAATCCTCGGTAAGCATCCAAACAAATGAGAACGTTCAGCGATATATCGAAACAACCGTAATAAATGATGAGCTCATTATTGAAACAATACCGAATGTTTCTATTAGAAATACGGATGTCCTGAACATTTATGTAACCTCCGACCTAGTCTCCAGCTTTAGTATCGATGGCTCAGGACTCATCAGTATTGAAGATTGTTTAGATGCAGCAGCCTTGTCTTTTGACATCAATGGTTCAGGTGATATTAAAGCTTGCGGTTTAACCGATGTGTTGAGCGTAGTTATCAATGGCTCAGGTAAATTCAAGGGATTCGATCTAGAAGCTGGAACTGCCGAATTGAATATTCGAGGGTCAGGCGATATTGAAATAAGTGTTAATGATGTATTAGAAGCCGATATATCTGGATCTGGAAAAATAGAATATTATGGTACTCCCCAAGTTTCTCAACAAATTAGCGGCTCAGGAAAAGTTAGAAAGAAGAATTAATTGGTCTTAATCACAAAGGTTACTTCTCCTTTAGATATAGAAGCAGCTGTTTTGGAAGGGTCTGTTTGAATAAAGCTCAACTGAAGCACCTGCTTCTTATAAAACTCTACGATGGTATTGTCACTGATTGTTGTTCCCGGAATAATGGTGGCATTCAATACTTTACCTCTATCGTCAACGGTGATAGAGAATTTAATCACACCATCAATCTGAGAGTCATCCTTGTCTGCTGGAGGACTTTTCCACTTCCAACCATCTAAACTGTAACTTACACCAAGGTCTGCACCACCAGGGTCGGTACCTGTAGTATTCGTTTTTCCTGTGGGATCACCCATATTACCTCGGATATCCGTTTGGGTTCCCTGATTATTGGAAGCGGCCTCTTTATTATCAGTATCTGTCTTTTTACCCCCCATCAATGCCCTATTGTCTACAACAGGTTTTGGTTTAGGTTCTTCCTTAGGTTTAACCTCTTCTTTCTTCTCTTCTACAGGAGGAGCAATTTCTTCTTTCTTAGTCTCCGTTACTGGAGGAGTTTTTTCTTCAACCTTTACTTCCGTTTTCTCTGGAGAAGTTATCGTTTCAGAAACGGTTTCTTCCACAGGAGGAGCCACTTCTTTGACTTCCTCAACTGGTGGAGTTTCAATCTTCGCTTCCTCAACAGGCTGCTCTTCTACAATTTCTTCCTGAGATTCCTCAGTTTCATTGTTTTCGGTATCCGTTTCTGCATCTGGTGGAGTATCGTTTTCTGTGTCCTCCAAAGGAGCATCAATGGTGCGTTCAATATCACCACTTCCCGCTTCCTGAAAGCCAAGGTTCAACTCGATACCATATTCTGGAACGGGAGGATCTGGTTCTCTCCAAGCGACTAAAACCAAGAAAATAGCGATCAAAGAGCTATGGATAATAGCCGAAACTATTATACTAAACTTCTTGTCTTTCTTTTCCTGTTCTGACATTTATTCGGGTCTTGTTACCAAGATCGTTTTTTGTTTCAATTTGGCTGCAAGTCCTGCAACCCTAGCCGTATGACCAGTCGGAACAGAAGCATCAATATTTAAACTTAAGGTACCTTCTTGCCCACTAGTTAAACGAGCCAATTCACTCTCTAGTGTTTCAGGTGTTACTTCCTTCTGATTGAGCACATAACGTAAATCGGCTGTAATCGTCAAGCTATTCTTCTGCATGGAAATTGTTGCAGACTCGGCTGTAGGCAAATTAACAGGCAAACCGGAAGGTGTGATAAATGAGGACGTCAGCATGAAAAAGATCAACAACAAAAAGACAATGTCTGTCATTGACGACATGCTGAAGTTAGACTCAACCTTATATTTTGACTTTATATCCATCTTTACTGAGGTTCTTGAAGTAGATCAATAAAATCTATTGAAGTATATTCCATGTAGTGAATAGCCTTCTGCACCTTAGCTACCAAATAATTATACCCTAAATAGGCTATAATACCCACTACAAGACCTGCTGCTGTTGTTACCATAGCTTCATAAATACCCGTAGAAAGCAACTTTGGACTTACAGAACCTTCTTCTTGTGCAATTGCAATAAAGGCTTGAATCATACCTGATACAGTACCCAAGAAACCAATCATTGGCGCTGCACCAGAGATTGTTGCTAATAGAGAAAGGTTTTTTTCAAGCTTATACACTTCAATCTTCCCCACATTCTCAATAGAGGCTTCAATAGTCTTCAAAGGAGATCCTATTCTATGAATTCCCTTCTCCACCATCTTAGCAATGGGCGAATCTGTTTGTGAGCACAATAGCTTTGCTCCATTCACATCACCATTCATTACCAAGTCTTTGATTTTATCCATAAACTCGAAAGGTGTTTTAGAGGCCCTATTAAGGCTCCGAAGTCTTTCAAAGAATATGTATATGGCTATCGCCCAAAGGATAACGAGTGGGACTAACCAAAATCCACCCTTTAATAAGATTTCAAAAAAGAAAAGTACTCCATCTTCTCCGCCACCGACAGCTGTTGTATCGGATGCGGCTAATTCTTGCAATAATATCACCATATTAATATTTCAGTACCCAGATATTTTCACCGTAGGTTGCCACTAATTCAGACCTTTTTTGTTCTCCTTCAGCCATACTTGCTGATGGTGCTATACCCACTCTATGAAACTTGAACGTGCCAGTTGGGCTCAGCAAATAAGCACTCGTACCTGACTCTACTATTTCTTGAGCTTTATCCTCCGCTAGGTCTTCATCGTAAAAACTTCCGATAACAACATAGGAACGGCCATCAGGAGCAGAAATTGCAAACAGCTCAGCTTTTGGTTTAACTGGTTCAGGCTTAGGTTGAGGCTCAGGTTCTGGTGCTTTCTGTACAGGTTGAGTTTGCTCTATTTTCGGCTTAACTGTTTCTGGTTCTTTCTTTTTAAACACTAAGAAATAGATAGCTGCAGCTACCACCAGTATTAGAATAACAATGAGAATTATGATTCCGCTATTATCTTTTTTCTCCTCTTCTTTTTTTGGTTTTTCATTAGGAGTCTCCTTTTCTTGAGCTTTCTCTTCTCCCGTGGTAAATGCAAAAGGAACTGGTTCTTCTTTTTCTTCCTCTTTTGAAGGTTCTTTAGAACTATCCTCTATCACATCAACCGGATCAATTATTGGTTCAGGAGTATTTATATCTTCAGGATTATCACTTACCGGCTCAAGCTCTATATCATCTAAACCAAAATCGTCATCAGTAACTTGCGGGTCTTTAGGCTGATCTTCATTTTTTGGTTTAGGCGTATTCTTTTTAGCTCTGGTATTTCTATTACCAGAGTTTTTAGGCTTGTTACTTCCGTTTGATGAATCGCTTTTCTTTTTAGCTGCCATACGAAATAAGATTGATGATGAATTTACAAATTAGTAAAATATAAAAAGCTATACTAAAATGGGCGAGTATGAAACTAGAAAGTGACCGATAATCCACCTAAGAACTGAATGCCTCGCGATGAATAGTTGAGATACCTCTCGTACTCTTTGCCGAATAGGTTGTTTACTTGTAAAAATACACCAAATCGATCACTTATCTCGTATCTCCCGCCTAAATTCAAGTCTATAATATCATCTAACTCAAAAACTTGTGCCGTTTCACCATTTAAAGCCATTAACCCACCTAAATAGTATAAGTCTGTAGTCACTGTTAGCTTATCTATAGGGAAGATAGTAGTGTTAAAAGCTGCCTTGAAGTTGGGGCGGTGCCATGCTTCTGCAAGAGTCGACATCGTATAATTATAAAAATCGAACCTCAAAGAGCTTCTCACCTTTCCAGGTCTTTCAAAATTAATGGCTGAAAAAACATCTAATTGTCTTGTTTGACCTCCATCGTAAAGCACTTCAAAACGCGTAGAATCAGCGATAGAATTAGTGAAGAATTGAAGGTTATTAAATGAAGCATAGCTAAAACCACTGCTGATTCTAAAGCCTTCGAACAATTCAAAATCCAACCCACCGAAGACATCACTGGCTTTTTCCGTATTTCTCAGATCAAAGTCTGCTGCAAGAAATGGATTTTCAGTAATAGATGATTCTACAGAATTAAACTCTAGGTCTCCTTCGTAACCAGCATAGATTCTGAACCCTGAACTCAAGGCATAGTCTAGCTTAATGGCAGGATAAAACCCTAATCCTCTATTAAACCCATTGTCTGCAGCTAAATTGAAACCAGCATTCAGCGTGAACCCATTTGTTATGTAATTCACTCGTGGCCTAAAGTTCATGTAGCTTCGATTATCCTCTTCAGTATCTTCTCGCTTCGATAGTGTTGCTAGAAAGTCAGCATTGATTTTCAAATCATCATTGATAATGAAGAATCCCCCAAGGTCGAAATTGAACTTGTTCTCACGTGCGTTTAAGTCATCTTTGAAAAAAGTCCAATCTGTTTTGAAGTGATAATCAAAATTCGACTCTTTGTTAGCATTCTCAATTAATACATTGGTAGAAAATCTCGTGAAATTTTGCTCAATATCTCCTGCTTCAAAATCTAGAACAGGATTATAGCCATAGAAATGAACTTTCTGGCTTGAATAATTCATGGATCCAGAAACCTTATTTACGTTGCTGAAGTACTTAGCGCCTATGGCTGCTTCTGTTCTTCCTTCGCCAGAGTTTTCATCGAAAACTGGCCCATTCTTAGAAGATAAATGCCTTACATAAAGGTTGAAAAGATAAGATTCCTGTCGTTTTGATCCCAAATACCCCTCAACATAAGGTGTACCATAATTGCCATATCCCATCTTTAGGAAGTTAGCCGTGAGTGGAGCAAGCTTATCATTACCTTGAAAGTTGACCGTTCTGAAAGATGGTTCAAGTGGATTCAAACTGTATTGAAACCTCTTAAAGTCATATTGCTGATTGGTGTCTGTTTCACTAACAGGCAATGAAGGTATTTTCTCAAAATTTCGAGTCGCAGCCGGAAGTGTTATCCTTCTATCTTTTCGAATCACAATTTCAGCTTCTTCTAACTGACTTCCCTGCCCTTGTTGAGCGAATAAGCTCATTGATGATAAGCCTAAGAAAGCTATCAATGTTGTTTTAACTAGCTTATTCATTGTTGCCTCCTTTCTGAACACCTGTAGAATCTGTTTTCACACTATCGCTCTGAATTTCTTGTTGCCTTAGAGCAGCCTCCATCTTTTCTATGTCTGCCAGTTTATTTTTAGCCTGTTCCACTATTGACTCAATAGGCGAATATTCAATAATTGAATTAACAGTAGCCTTTGCTTGGAACAGCTCGTCCAATGCTATATAATCATCTGCTATAAGTAAGAAGGCCTTGCCCAGCCATTCATCGAAGTCAGAAAAATTCTCATTGAACTCAAATAAAGTCGTCAGCGACTCCTGATATTTACCTTGCTGATAAAATATTCTACCCAAAAGATACTGAGCCTCAGCACCATACTTATTCTTTGCGGTATTGATGGTAGCCAAAAGATCATCTATTGCAGCATCGAAATTTCCTTCCAGATAAGATGCTTTTCCGAGGTATAGCTGAGCTTTGTTCACTTGGTCCTGACTGATACTACCTTTTGTAATGATGTTTTTAGCGTAAGTTCTCATCTGGTCATATTGAGCCAGGTTGAAATGGGCTTCTAGCAAGCCTGCCCAGGCATCATTTTCTTGCCTTTTTGAAATAGCAATGTTTTCGAGCTTGTTGTAGTAATTGGTGGCCTCTCCAAAATCACCCGCTTTCAATTGCAACTCTCCTATCCGCTGGAAAACAACGTCAATGTCTGTTACTTGAGCCTCTCTGTCTAATTCATAATATAATGCTAAGGCCTTTTCAGTATTGTTCAGTCTGTAATTTGATTCTGCTCGGTAAAACTTTGCTTGATGCCTGAGTGGGCTACTGGCGTAATTCTTCTCATAATCTTCGAATGCTCCTATTGCGGCAGCATATTCCTGACCGAAGTAAAGGTTCTTGGCAGATTCAAGTTCTATATTTTCAAGTGCCTGATTATCTGGGTTGGCACTTTTATACCTAGCCAAATACTGATCGAATTCTAATACCTTATTATTCAACTTTAATGTATTCTGAAGTCCAAGCAATGCTGAATTGGCAACCCTGCTGGTTACATACTTATCCAAAATGGTTTTATAATCTTCTTCTGCTTTATCTAACTCATTTATATTAAAGAAAGCCAATGCCCTACTTTCAAAAGCATAAGGAATAAATGGACTTTGATCTAACCTTTCAATGATTCTAGTAAAGCCTTGAATAGACTCTTGATATTCTCTATTCTCTAATTGAATTTGAGCTTTCTTGTAAATGGCATCATCATAATATCGAGATCTGTCAAAACGATTAATGACTACATCGAGTGCTTCAATCGCCTCATCACTTTTCTCTTGGAAGTCTTTGACTACACCTTTTTGAAAATAGGCATAATCGATATTAGGGTTGTTGGTATCTATGGCTCTCTGATAATACGAAATGGCTGTCGCATACGCCTTATCTACATAGTAGCAATCTGCTAGTCTCAGAATCGCATCATTGAAATTGAGCTTGTTTTGAGCATCTTCTAAGGCATCCACATATCGCTTAAAGTAAATTCTGGCGTTCGGGTAATCTCTAGTGTTATAATAGGAATAACCAATACCATAATTAGCCTTCAGATAATACTCTGATTCTTGATTTCTTGTTCTAAACACCTGCTGATAAGCATCAATCGCATTGGTGTAATTTCTAGCAGTGGCCAAAGCTTCAGCTTTCCAAAATAATGCTGCCGTTTCTAAATCACTGTCAACTCTGTAGGTCAAGGATTTATCGAACAACTGAACGGCATTGGTGTAGTTGGCACTATTGAAGAATTCGGTTCCTTTATAAAAAGTCACCTTTTGATAAGCCGCCTGAACACGGGGACTTTTGTTTTGAATTCTTTCGATAAAAGTGATGGCACGCGTAAAGTCACTGGTATTCAGAAAAGCCTCTGAAAGCAGATTATTTGCTTCTGGAATATATTGAGATGTTGGATACTGGTTGATAAATCGATCTAAGGTAGTAATGGCCTGAGAATAATTCTTCGATTCAAAATTCACCTTAGCCACATTGAAGGCCGATTCTTCCTGAATTTCTTTATTGAAAGGCAATTTGCTAGACTTATCGAAAGCTGATGTAGCAAACACATAGTTCCCCTGCTCAACATATAACTGCCCTAGGTAATAAGAGGCATATTGCGACAGGGTGTCTTCTTTCAACGCAACCCTCTTAAAATCCTCAATGGCAGGTTCAGCATTGCCAACTGAAAAATTAGAGAAAGCAATTCTGTAAAGTGTTTGATCGGTTACACTTTGTGCAGCCAATTGTCGGTATAATGCATAAAATTCTAACGCCTCATCATATCTCGCTTCGGCAAAGGCAGATTCACCTGCCAACTGATAAATCTGATACAGGTAATCCATTCTGCCTTTTTCAGTTCCAATGTCTTTGAATTTGCCAGCATAGGCCAATACCTCGCCATACCTCTTTTGCTGGAAGTATGAACTTGTAATCATGATTGGTACTCTATATTGATATTTTTCGCTTTCCTCCGATTTCCTTAGGTCAACAATTGCTTTGTCGAACTCTTTATCGGTGTAAGCCAAAAAACCTGCGTAGTAATTAGCATCAGCTTGAAACTCACCACTTTCTCGTTTTGCTAAATCGAAGTATTTAATTGACTCCTCTTTTCTGTTCAGGCTAAAGGCTGAATAGGCAATTTTAAAATAAGTCTCAGCTCTTTGGTCTGCATCTAGAGCATTCAGATTGGCTAATTTTAGGTATTTATTGGCGGTTAAATAGTCTTTAGATTTAAATGAATTGACTCCCAAGTTGTAATAAGCTTTGGATGCTTTAGGGTGACTGGGTCGCTTTTTTACAAACTCAGATATGAGTTGTGGCCCATCCGCATTATTCAAATTCAGGGCACAAAGGGCAACATAATATTCTGCATCGGCCTTTTTGATATTATCAGTACCTACCAATAAATACCTTTCGAATTGCTCCCGGGCAGCACTGTACTTCTCTTTATCGAGCAACTCCAATCCGAAGCGATAATACTTATTATCACTGTTTTGGTGTAAAGTACTTTGAGCTTTTAATGACCCGAGCGTTACAAGGCTGATGGCTACAATAGCTAAAAAATTCCTCATCAATTTGTCTTTGCTCACTTTAATCCTAAACTCTTTTGTTGACTGAATATTGTTAGACCTCATTGATCTGTTCAGTGCATCAATTTGAAAACTAATTCTCTTAAAATTTCTTCCTCAGCCATAGAGCCTGAATTCACGCCCTTCGATCTTAAATCTGCTTCGCGAAGCAAGGAAATACTTTGCATCACTTTTCCCAAAGGATATCTGGCAGCAGCTATTTTATATTCCTTCACCACAAATGGAGGCAAGCCCATAGCCCGAGCTAAACCACTATCAGATTTGTCTTTGGCGCTATGAAGCAGCAACAGCTTTGTATAATAGCTGAACAAAATCGCGATCATAGGTATAATTGAGTTGGCACGAATATTCGCTGCAAAGTAGTTCACTATCCGATTGGCCTTCAATACGTCTCCAGCAGAAATGGCCTTTTGCAATTCAAAAACATTGTAATCTTTATTAATGCCAACATATTTCTGAATATGCTCTGGAGTAATCTCCTCCCCATCCTTTAAGTTGATGGCAATTTTATTGACTTCGTTGGTTAATCTTTCAAGGTTATTGCCTAGGTACTCTGCAAGTAACTGAACAGACTGATAACCAATATTGAAGCCTTTTTCCTTGGCAAAGCTTTCTATCCACTTAGGCACTTCATAATCACGAAGTTTGGTGGTGGTTAACAATACAGACTTTTTGCCCAAAGCTTTTGAAAGTGGCTTTCTGCCATCTACCTTCTTATGCTTATGTGCAAACACCAACACCGTTGAAGGAACAGGATTATCCAAGTAGTTCATCAAAAGGCTTTGACCTTCATCCTTATTGAGATCTAGAATATCCTTTGCCTCTTTTACGATCACCACTTGTCGTTCAGCCATCATGGGAAAGCGCCTTGCTGCCGAAACAATTTGATTCACCGCTACATCTTTGCCATACATGATGGTTTGATTGAAGCCTTTCTCAGTTTCATTGAGACAATTGTCTTCTATAAAATCAGTGATTTGATCTATGTAATAAGGTTCCTCTCCTTGTAAAAAATACACAGGTGCATATTTTCCGGCTTTCAGTTCCTGCAAAATCTGGTCGGGAGTAGCTGCCATAGATAAGATTCAAATATACAACCTCGATTCTATTTTCAAGAGAATTCGAACTAAGACTTTTTTCAACTGTTTATATTTGCAAAAAAGGAGAATAATGGTCGATTCGATTGTAGAGAAAGGTATAAAAGCTTGCCAAGCCAGCGATTTTAAAAAGGGAGTTGAACTTTTTACCGAAGCTTTGAAGGAAAATCCTCTTCATACAAAGGCGCTATATAACAGAGCAAGAGCGCTTTCTAAAATTGAGCGCCTTGAAGATGCTCTCAAAGATTTTGAACAACTTGTTAAAATTGAACCCTCTGACGCCACTTTTATTGGCGACTATGCGGTGGCTTTGCATCTCAACAATAAAGATGAGGAAGCGCTCGTACAATTCTATCGTGCCCTAGAACTGGAACCAAAGAATCCCTACAGATGGTCTTCATTGGGTTTCTTTAAGGACAGAATTGGCAAAAGTCAGGAAGCACTTTCCGATTACGAAAAAGCCATTGCACTAGACCCAGAAGATGCAATTGCACTGAACAACAAAGGTTTGATTGAAGAAAAGCTCGGGTATCAGGAAAGATCAAAGAAAAGCTTTGATCAATCGAACAAGTTGGTAGGTTATAATCCTTCGGAAAAGTCGGCTAATAAAACTAGAAATGCCCCTCCTACATTCAAGCCTCAACCTTCCCAAGAAAAAGCAACTCGTTGGGGAATAATCAAATCAGTTTTTACCAAAGAAGGGTTCAAAGATTTTAGTCAATTCACTAAAAACAAAATGTTAGGTTCGAAAGAATAAAAACTTGATGATGTTGAAAGCGTTGGACTTTCTTAACTTTAACTTTATTAACCGACCAACCCTATGAAAAAGTTAGCGCTATTACTCATCATTCTTTCCTCTTCAAATCTAGTAGCTCAGCAAATGAGCAAGGAAGATCAAATTAAATCTGCCGTATTAGCTGCCCCAGCTGCAGTGCGCGATGGCGCACATGTATATGGATTCAATGAAAAAGGCGAAATGGTGACTCTCAGGGAAGGCACTAATAACTTTATTGTCAGGTCAGACGACCCAAATGCAGCTGGTTTCGAAGTAGTTTCTTACCCAAAGAATGTTGAGCCATTTATGGCCAGAGGTCGTCAACTCAAGGCTGAAGGAAAAAACAGAGGTGAAATTTTTGACATTCGTGAAGAAGAGATGAAAAGCGGAAAGCTTGAAAAACCAGGCTATGGCTCAACGCTTAACATCTATTTTGGTCCAGATGCTCGATATAATCCAGAAACTGGAGAATTAGAAGGCGGCAGTTTCAGGTATGTGATCTACACTCCTCTTGCCACAGCCGAATCAACTGGCTTACCGATCAGTCCCAATGGAAATGGGCATCCCTGGGTGATGTTCCCAGGGTTATACCGTGCTCATATTATGATCACCCCTCCGAGCGGAAATTAGGATTTACTCACTTCTCAATGCATTAATCGGATTACTCGTTGCCGTCCTAATCGACTGAAATCCAACTGTTAACCATGCTATTATGGCAACAGATATGACGGGTATTATCCAGATCAGTGGGTTATTGAGGTTTAGCTGATAGGCGAAGGTTGCTAGCCATTCCTTCATCAATAAATAACCAACTGGAATCGCTGCCAAGGCACCTAAACCCACAAGAATTGTGAAGTTACTAATCACCATTAAGGTAAGGCTTTGAACAGATGCTCCCAGCACTTTACGAACAGCAATTTCTTTATGCCTTCTCTGCAAGGTAAAAGCAGCCAATGCAAACAAGCCTAAACATGCAATTATGATAGCTAAGCCTGATGAGGCCGTAAAAAGACTACCAAATCGTTCTTCTTCTTTATAAAGCGAGTCAAATGCATCGTCCAAAAACACATACTCAAAAGGTTCGCTAGGTAAAGTTTGAGACCATGCCTCTCTTACCTGTGAAACTGTGTTTTGATAATCACCCGAAACCTTAATCGACAAATAATTTGCTTGATACCAATCCTCCTCAACTCTACCGTCATCTTCCATTAACCTAAAAACAAACGGCTGTATCTCACCTCTCAGAGAAGCGTAATTGAAATTTTTAACAACGCCTATCACTGTGTAATCTTCTCCATCTCCCCTGCTCAACTTTTTACCAAGAACATCACCACCAAGCCATTTTTGAGCTTGCTCATTAATTAGTATATTGGCAGTATCTGAAACTAATTCTTTATTAAAGCCACGCCCTGCAACGAGTTCCATATTCATGGTCTCCAAATAGTTTTCTGTAGCAAAGAGATTGATGAAACTGAGCGCTCTAGGGTTATCCTCTAAGGTTTGATAACCGTAATCAGGAATTCTTCCAGAAAGGTAATTACTTGAAAAAGACCTTTTTTCTATGGTTGAAATTCTATCAATCTGATTTAGGAAAGAAGAGCTCTTTTCTTCCAATAGGCTGGTGTTTTTCACGATCAACACTTGCTCTGTCTCAAAACCCAGCTCTTGTTTTTTTATAAAATTCAATTGACTGAAAACTACAACTGTGCACACAATTAATAGAATGGATATAGCAAACTGAAAGGCTACAAGACCCTTTCTGAGCAATGCGCTGCTTTTACTTCCAGTTTGAGCTTCTCCTTTCAAGGCTTTTATCGGTTTGAAAGATGATATAACCAATGCAGGATATGCACCCGCCAGAAGTCCTACCAAAATCATCAACCCAAAGAGTTTCAATAAAGTCAAAGAATCGAAGAGTTCTGAAAACTCAAAATTTCGATTAGCCAAGCTATTAAACCCATCAAGTGCCAGCGATGCCATTCCAAGTGCAAGAATAGATGAAAGAAAACAAACCAAAATAGACTCAACCATAAATTGGCCTATCAGCTGACTTCTCAATGAACCTAAGACCTTTCTCATTCCCACTTCTTTAGAGCGCATGGCGGAACGAGCTGTGCTGAGGTTCATGAAGTTAATACAAGCTATGATTAAGATAAAAAGTGCTACTGCTGAGAATATGTAAACATTGTCAATATTGCCGCTTGAACCCAAGGCCAAATGTGGATAATGAAGATGTAAGGACTGCATCGGCAAAAATGCATAAGTCTTCTTGCCACCAGCGGCTATGAAGTCTTCAAAAGTGTCATGACCGGTGTATTTCACAAGTTCTGGCCCAATATACTGGGCAACAAAATCAGGGATTTTGGCATTGATCTGTGCCACCGTGGCACCCTTTGCCAGCTTAACATAAGTAAAAAAGTTATTGCCCGTCCAATTACCAACTGTCACCCATGGATCGTCTGGATAAGAACTAATGTAACTATAGTAAAAATGAGTGTTTTTAGGTGGGTCAGCTACAACTCCAGTTACTTGAACTTTTTGATTATCAACTTCAATCACTTGCCCTATGGCTTCTCCAAAATCGAAAAGCTTATCGGCCAATGCTTTTGTGAGAACAATGGAGTTAGGTTTACTGAGTGCCTGATTAGGATTACCCTCTAAAAATTGAACTGTAAAAATTTTGCTGAAAGTAGAGTCCGCGCTGAATCCTCTTGCCTCTTTAAATATCTGATCGCCAACTTTGAGTTTTTGATCAAATGGCCCATTCAGCCTGGCTACCTCTTCGATTTCCGGAAAGTCAATCTTCATTTGAATTCCCATTCTTGCTGGTGTATAAGCACCTGATTGACCATTAGCTACACGGTAGATTCTATCTACATCTTTGTGGAAATTATCGTAGCTCAGCTCATGGCTTATATACATGGTAATGAGTAAACAGGCAGCCAGACCAATAGCCAACCCTGAGATGTTGATAGCACTGTAAAAACGCTGCCTCAATAAGCTCCTAACCGAAATTTTAAAATAGTTTTTGAACATAGCAATGTTGTTTAATGAGTTAAAATCTTCAAGACCTTTGATATACTTTAAGCGAAAAAAACGGAATACATCCCACGAGAATTGACGCCTTGCTTTTTTCAGACCAACAGTTTCAATTCTTTTATAGAACAGCTCATAGGCATCTCCTTCAATGATTTCCAGCGCCCTTGGTTTACAATAAAACCTAAGCAGCTTTAATGCCCATTGAGGCGGCTCCTGATCAAATGGAGACATACTTCAACCCTAAGTTTGGGATTTGTTCGTAAAGCTTATTCCGCTGTTCATGGATAGCATCTAACGTGTGCTGACCTGCCACCGTAATGTTGAAAAAGCGTTTTCTTCTGCCCCCTCGTTCAGCTGTGGCTCCACCAACGCTCGACTCAAGAAAGCCCTTTGACTCTAACCGATCCAAAGCAGAATGAACAGCACTAATATTGATTTTCCGACCTGTTTGACTTTCCAGTTCTTCCATTACGCTTATTCCATAAGCATTGTCTCGCAGTATGGCTACTATGAGCAAAACCAATTCCTCAAACTCTCCTATTTGAATTCTTCCCATGGGATTTTATTTCTTTCACAATAGTAAATGAAATATATATGTTTCACTATTGCAAATGAAATACTTCAAATAATTACTGAACTGTAATATGTTTGTACCGAATCGGGATGAAAGGTGAGTGACAAGTTCAGGGTTTCAATAAATTGAAGCCCTGATTCATTTAATAGCCTACTTTACGATTGATTTGATGAAGCAGCTCTTCCCCTGCTATCAGTCTTTCTGTATTCTTTAGCAAGAGCTTAATGGCTGAATACGGAGAAGTTACACTGGCCACATGAGGCGTTATTTTAATTTTAGGGTGGCTCCAATAAGGATGATCAGTTGGTAAAGGTTCTTCTCTAAACACATCTAACTGTGCTCCACTTAGCTGTCCTGATTCGAGGGCAGAAATGAGGTCTTCCTCAATTAAATGATTTCCTCTGGCCACGTTAATAAGATAAGCACCCTTCTTCATTTTCGAGAAAAACGAAGTATCTAGAATACCCTCAGTCTTTGGAGTTACAGGAAGCAAATTGATCAGAACATCAAGAGGTTGTAAAAATTCAGTCAGCTGGTCACCGCTATAGCAACTAACTCCCTCAATGTTCTTCTGGGTACGGCTATACCCTGAAACCTCGAAACCCAAACTACTTAGACTAGTGGCACAATGCCCTCCAAGCTCTCCTAATCCAAGCAAACCAACCTTCAAATTATGGTAAGGTAATCTATCCCAAATAGCCGCTTTCTGATTGTGAGCATGTTGATCCATACTTCTTTGATGCATCATCACAGTCATGAGGCAGTAGTTTGTCATGTCTCTAGTTAAAAAAGGATCCACAATTCGGGTAATTGAAATGTGTTCAGGAATTTGAGGATCGTTTACTAAGTGATCAACCCCTGCTCCTAGTGAACTTACCCATTTGAGGTTTGGCAGTTTTTCAACTACACCTTGATCTAGTGGCTTCCAAACAAACAATGCCTGCACATTAGATAAATCAGCCTCTGTTGGCCATATATGTATCTTATTTACAAGATGAGACTTGTATAAGCCCTCAATCCAAGGCGCTGGTTGCCAAACTTTAGTACAGAGTAAAATATCTATTTTTTGCTGATCCATTTGCTGTCTTTGATATAAAATCTCCAGGGTTTTAATGCATCCTCTTCTGCATAATCTACTCCAATTCTGGTCGAAGTTATTATTTCGTTTTCAAGTAACAATGGAGCATCTTCAATCCAAATCTCATTTCCAGAAAGCGAAACACCATAATGCCGCTTAGTTTCAATGCCCAATGCTTGTGTTAATGTGCCCGGACCAGAAGTTAATGTCTTCTCTATTTTTGTCCTTTTTCTTCGCTCTAGCATAATAGCGATGCCTTCTAAAGGCTCAATCGCTCTTACCAAAATAGCATCGGCTTGATTAGCTCTGTTGGTAACCACATTAAACAAATGATGAATCCCATAGCATAGATAAACATAGGCATGACCGCCTTCAGCATACATTATTTCTGTACGAGCTGTTCTAACACCATTGTTGGCGTGGCAAGCCTTATCATTCACTCCAGAATAAGCTTCAACTTCAGTAATTCTTCCAGCAGTATAGCTGTTATCTATGTACGTATGAATAGTCTTACCTAAGAGCTCTTTTGCAATCTGGACTACATTCTCGCGCTGATAAAAACTATTCTGAAGTATCATAGAGAAAACAAAGCAACTAAATTCCTTTAATTCAGTTATAATTGTTGAATCAAAAAAAAACTGATCTAAAAATGAAAAAGGTATTTATTTCATTAGCCACATTACTCTTATTGTTCTCTTTCAATTCGGCACAAGCCCAAAGAGGACCAGCAGCAAGTCCAAAAGTTACAATCACCCAAATGGTAGGTAACACAACTTTAACTATGGTGTATTCAAGACCTAGTTTAGATGGAAGATCACTTGCTACTCTAGCACCAAATGGCCAAGTTTGGAGAACAGGTGCTAACGAAAACACAAGAATTACAGTTGACAAGGATGTTATGATTGGTGGCAAAAAGTTAGCCGCTGGTGAATATTCTTTGTACACCATACCTGGCGACAGCGAATGGACAGTAATCATTAACAAGGCCATGTCATGGGGAACTCAGTATGATGAAGGCCAAGATGTATTCAGGTTTACTGCGAAACCAACAACAACAGACAAAACGGTTGAGACTTTCAACATGACAATGACTGACTTCGACAAGAACAGTAAAGACAAAGCAATGATTGAAATAGCTTGGGGTAACACCTCTGTTAAATTCCCAATTGCCGTAACGAATTAAGAATTTTCAAATCTTATAGAAAGCTTCCATTCAGTGAATGGAAGCTTTTTTTATATCTTCGAACGATTAAAAATTGAACTCATGAAAAGATTAACACTTAGCTTAATTGCATTTTTTGCTTGCGCACTAGCTGTGGCACAAATACAAATGCCTCCTGCGAGCCCTACTTTTGAATTAAAAGGTACCATAGGCCTGTCCGAGGTAAAAGTTGTTTACTCTCGACCAAGTGCTAGAGGAAGAGATGTAGCAGGTGAGCTTATCCCCTACAATGAAGTATGGAGAACAGGTGCTAATGCATCCACGAAAATAACCTTTAGTGATGATGTGCTTCTAGACGGTAATCCAGTAGCCGCTGGTGAATATGCCCTCTATACCGAATTCACCGAAGAAGAAGCCACTATCATACTCAGCAAAAATTTGGGTTGGTGGGGAGCAATTGGTTACGATGCAAAAGATGATGTACTCAGATTTAAGGTACCTGTTAAGCATCCAAGCAGTCATTATGAAACCTTCACTATCAGTTTCTCAGACTTCACTATGAGTTCTGCCAACCTGAATATGAAATGGGAACATACCAAAGCCATGTTTAAGATTGAAAGTAAGGTGGATGATGTAGTAATGGCTCAGATCAAAGAGCAAGTTATTGACAATACACCGATGAACACTGGCATCTATTTTCAAGCAGCTGGTTATTACTACGATACAGAAAGAGACTCTGATATGGCGCTTGGCTGGGTAAATAAGGCAATAGAGGGTTCAAATCAGAAAGAATATTGGGTGGTTCACCTGAAAGCTAAATTATTAGCTCGCTTAGGTAAAAAGTCAGAAGCTAAAACTGCTGCTCAAGAATCTATGAAGTTAGCAGAGGCTGGCGGCAACCCTGATTATGTAAGACTAAACGAGAAGTTGATCGCCAGTTTGAACGACTAATAGGCTCTCACAAAGCAATAAGGCCACTCTAGAATCATTTATCTAGAGTGGCTTTTTAGTTGCTCAAAAATCTGGTGGTTTTCGCATCGACTTCTTTTCGGAAAGTTTCTTCTTCCCATCTATTCTTTTCTTGATAGCTGCTTTTGAGGGTTTTGTTTTCTTGCGAGGTTTAGGTTCGGTAAAAGCCTTCTCAAGTGCTTGAAAAAACAGTTTTACCGCCAACTCTTTATTCTTCAATTGACTTCGGTGTGTTTCAGCACTAAAGAGCACATCACCTTCATTCGTGAGCTTACTCGACCATTTCTTTTGGAGTCTCTCCTTTTCTTCATCAGAAAGTAAAAGGGAACTATTAACGTTGAACCTTAAGGTAACCCGTGTCTCTAGTTTATTGACATTCTGCCCACCCGGCCCCGAACTCCTTGAGGTTTGGAACTGAAATTCGGTATAGAAATCTCTAGACGCTATTTCTCGGACATTGAACATTATTCAAAGATTGAAGAAAAAACATAAGCTTCAACCTAAGGGCTAAAGAATTAGAACAAACTGGTTTGAAAACCTACTTTGGTATTAAAGCTTCTGTTTACCCTTAGTCTATCCTGGATTTCCAACCGGCTAGTTCTTAAAGGTCGTTTCACTTCTCTTGAATGCGTATAGTATTTTAACACCAATTCGCTTTCTAAATCAAGTAAACGAGCAAATTCGAAAACAGCTTCAGACTGATTAGGAAGACTCTTAATTTTCGATTTTAAACCTTCAATAATGTTTAGGAGGTTTTCTATATCACTCTGTGACTGAGAATCCTGACTCTTTCCTGACACAATATTGGGAATGCCCAAAGCCATGATATTTACCTCGTGCAATAGTTGAGTGACATTATCATCCTCACATTGCCTCTCCAAATCAGAAGCTTTAGAAGCGAGCCTTATGCTTTGCTCCAACACTTTAAAGTTTACCATGCTTTTCATCATTCAATTACTTTTACCTTTCACATCAATTATTCCGTATCATTATCTTATTCAAAACCCTTAAAACTCTCCGCAACCGTTGGCTGCGGAAAGCGTCAGTAATAACTGACAGGGTTGTCTAAATCGGAGGCCGATGAAGAGCACCGTCCATGCTCCAAACATTCACCTAAACACCATCAACTCTCCAATGTCTTTAATAGAATCCCATCAACTCATTCTCTCCTCTAGCCAGCGGAATTGCTGCCAAATTCTCCCAAGTTGTATAAGGAGCCTTTCTTTTGAGGAGGTGTAAACGAGACACTCTAAAATTATTAGTATATGCTTTAGCCTTGTAATCTGTTACTGCATTCAAAAACTGCAACGGAGTTAAGTCCTGCCCCACATTCATTACTGGCCTAAAATTTTTGTTCAAAAAAGCGAGTGATACTAATTGCTTAAAAAGGCACAACCTTAACTGATGGTAAACATCTGTCAATGACTCCTTATTCAGAATATCTATATAAACAGATCTATGGGCTGTATCGAATTCAAAACCATTCAAAAAGACCTCAAATCCATTGATTGAGTTCAATGTTTTATCGATACAGTCAATCACTTTAGCCTCTCTATCTTCTGTCTGAAAGAAAGATATCAGCCTAATATGAGCACAGGAATTCTGGCCAGGGTAAGCACCATACTTATGAAAAAACTCCTTCTTGAAATCTTTAATCTCTTGATTGATCTCCGCATAAGGCAAGGCAATGATCAGGTACTCTGACAATGCTCTTCCAGCAAACAAGTTCATGGGTTTATTCATTAGCATGATTCAAATGTACTAAATTTTTTAGTATTTAAAACTATATATTTTAGTATTTGATTTAAAAGCCGAATAACCACCCTATATCCAATAAAAAGGCATTTTTATGAAAATGAGGGTAATGAATTATTCAAACTGACATCAGAGAAAGCTGCCAGCTGGAACATAGAAAAGAAAAGTGAGTGGTAGCGAGAGTTGCTAAATCTAAAATTATTAGTATTTACTTTAAGCGATTACTAAACCAAGAAGAACACCCTCAAACAATAGCCTTACGAGCCTCTTTAAACTGCTTGAAGGCCAAGGCATATGAATCACTTCTTAGAGAAAGCATATTTTGAAACTGAAGGAGTAATTTATAGGGTTGAAATGTGGCTTTATCGAAAACTGAATTTGAGACCCCAAGCATTTCTGCCACTTGATCACCCAGCAAATAAGCAACCAACGCATTACTTTGTCCTTTTAGAGGGGAATCAAAAGTGGCCTTTTCAAAATAATTAAGTAGAGATTTAGTCAATCTCCTCCCCGATTCGCTTGTTTTAAATTGCCTTTCGCGAATGTTACGCTCTAAGACATATGCCGCCTTATTGTTCTCAGGCAAAAGAGACCTGTCCAGGCCTAATAACTTTCCAATCTGATTCCAGTAGTTCACATAATAAAAGGCCTCTTCTGAACTTACTTTTTTACCCAGCTTTTTCAGACCACGAATAACAATGAGTGAAAAGGCCAAATTAGTACCAGCCATATCTTCTTGATTGACGGGTTCTCCTAATGCTTTTGTATCCCAAGAAGTCATGTTTTTAGCATACCATCGGGTTGCAGCATGCATAAGTCGCACTTTGAAGATACTAACGACAGCCTTGCCATCAGCTTGGAATGCGTTCTCACTAGTTACATCAAAAACAAATTCAGCCGTCTCTAAAAGTCTCTTTTCGGGGTTTTCTAATATTTGCTTAGACCGAATAAGTACCTCAGCTCCATTAGCTGCTGCATAACAATAAGGCAAGGAAAGCATGCCCAACAAAAGCATAATATCTGAAGCATGCTGACTAAAGAACATCTGCCCTTTATCAAGTGCTTCTTTTGGTAATTGTTTGGCTTCATTCTGCATGGCATCAAACAGAAGCCTGAGCTCTGGTTTAACTTCCTTTGGAAGTCGATCGGAGTTTTTCGATAAGCCAGTCATCTCTTCAAACAACTGATGCTTATTGAGTGGAAAATAAGCTGCAATGACATTGTCAGCCAATGGGTCTATCTCCATTCTGGAGGTTACCAATTTTAACTTTGAGATACTTTGATAACTACTCATCCTTGTTGAAACCTAATTCTGATTTCAAAGTTTAAAATTCCTTTCATTTCAAATGAAAACATAAATCACTATTTTCCACATTATTACTTTAAACTTCTCATATGAAACAACTCCTAAGTCTTCTATTTTTATCATTTTTAGGTATATCCCTTTTTGCTCAAAGTACTCCTCCAAGCACTGATATTCATGTTTTTGAATTGAAGGAAAAGAAGGGAAAAATCACTATTTCGAAAGGAAAGAACATTACGAATCGGACTGGATACGACAACCAACCCTCCTTCTTTAATAATGATTATATCCTTTACACTGCTTCTCAAGCCACAGGTCAAACTGATATTATGATTTATGACCTTTATGAAGAAGATGCTAGAAACCTTACCAATTCAAAGGATAGTGAATATTCAGCCACACCCATACCCGGATATAACTCTTTTGCCGTGGTGCGAGTAGAAGAAGACAACAGCCAAAGACTCTGGATGTATCAGATGGATGGAAAAACTGCTCCAAAATTGATTTTCGAGAAGATTCAACCTGTTGGCTATTTCGCAATTGTAGATCAGGACGTTCTAATGTTTGTGTTAGGTCAACCTGCAACTTTAGTATTAGCAAACATGAATGTAGTAGATGATGATATCATCACAAGTAATATAGCCAGAACCATTCGAGCCATTCCAGGCACAAAGGAATTCACCTTTGAAAGAAGAGAAGAGGATGGTTCAAACTTTATTTACCGTTTAGAACGCACCAAAAATGAATTCAGCAAAGTGGTAAAAAAGCCTGCTAACTCTGTTGATTGGACAATTACCCAAGAAGGCACTTACATTACAAGTGTAGGTTCTAAACTATTGGCTTTCAATCCGAAGCAACATTCAGATTGGCAAGAAATCACAGATCTAGGATCAGTTGGTGCCAAAGGCATTACAAGATTAGCTGTGAGCCAAAAGAATGATAAGCTGGCAATTGTGATCAACAACTAGAACGAAATCACTTTTTTGTCTCAAAACTATTTCACAATTTCAGGCTGATTTTTGATTCTTGACAAGTGTAAAAGATGATTTAATCGTATTATTGCTTTTCATTTGAATAAGATATCCTAACCATATCAATAAAGTAGCTATGTTCAAAACGTACACTTTCCCCAGTGTTATTGAAGGAAACAACACCGATTTAAGAAATGTATCTCCAGACCTTATTAACGGTTTGAAAATATACCACAACAATGAAGGCTATGTCATCGGAAACTTGGCATTAACTGAAGGAGTTTCTCCACACAGAAATATCAACAGTGCGCCCGATGAATTAGACTACAACCTACTCTTGAAGTCAGGCTTACTTATCGCCAACCAGAAGTTGGGCAATCCACTTACCGTTTCAACAGGATTTCCATTCTCCACTTTTCAGTTGTACAAAGAGCAAGCCACTAACCAAATCAATGCTAACCACATTGTTGATTACGAAGCAGCTACATATGGTGGCGGAGGCCGCAAGAATGTACAAGTAGAAATTGATGCGGTTCAGGTAATTCCAGAAGTTATTGGTTGTGCCATTGCTTTAAGAAAAGGTAATCAGCAAGTAGACGGAAACTTTTTTGTTATGTCTTTAGGATATGGTACTCTTGAAGGACTATTGAGCACTGAAGGCGGTATCGTACAAAGAACTTCACTCTCTACTTATGGACTGAGATACGCAGTTAATCTATTAGAGAAAGAATTGGCGAAGACTTACTACTTGGAGTTAAAAACAGAACATCAGATTGATGTGGCTTTCCAAAAAGGTGTAATCTTCTTAAACAGAAAAAGAATTGATATCAAGTCAATAAGAGATAAAGTAATTCGTCAATATTATGAGGATGTTGTTTCTCCAGCGATGAGAAAGGCCTTCAATGATAATGATTTTACTGTTTCTCATAGAATGTTCCTTGGCGGGGGCGGTGCTTTGTACCCTCAATTAATTGAGTGTTTCAAAGAAGAATTCCAAGATGTATTAGATCTCGAGGTGGCATTCGAACCCCAAACATTGGCTAGCCGAGGTTACTGCATTAATTCAGCTCAATTGAATGGCGGTGTTAAAGCAAATGCCGTTGGTTTGGATATTGGAAATGCTACTACCATCATTTCTGTTTATGATGACAATAACGTAATGACTGAATCTTCCATTCCTGCTGAATACTAATGAGTAAAAAACCGGAAATAGCTAACAATCCGTCTACCTACATTACCCAAATCCGTGAGGGCTCGGTGATCTCCGGTAATATGAAATCTGAGCATAGCATTCGTGTAGATGGATTTGTAACAGGCGATCTGATCTCTGGGGAAAAAATCATAATTGGTAGTCATGCTGAAATTGGAGGAAACTTAAGTGGTTCAGATATTACCATTGAAGGCTACGTGAATGGCGATGTGCTTTCAAACGGACATTTGCACCTCACTCAAAACGCACGAATATTTGGTAAAATCTACGCCAAGAAGATTTCGGTTGATAATGGTGCTGAAATGAACGGTAAAGTAACCGTTGGTGAATCTGTTGAAATGCCAGAACTTAATTCCAGCTCTCCATCAAGGTCTTCTAAGGATGTTAATATTAACCGCAATAGGAACAATTCAACCGAACAAAAAGACAGTTACGGTTCTGTTGCTTGGTAACTTTTGAGTGATCGGTTAATCAGTAATTGGAAACCAGGTTAATCTCAATCCTTTTAATTAGAAAGGGCCTTCAATTAATACTGAAACTTCCGCCAATCATGGTGTCCTCACCATGACCACATAAAAAGCTATATCTACCAATCGGTGAAGACACTAATTGTGGCAAATAGGGCCTTAATGTTTTGGAACCTAGACTATTTTCTGATTTCTGTTTTTCGCTATACTATTTACTGACATATAAATCACTTACTTCCTTTTTAGCTTTTAAGCTCCCCTACCATCTTCTATATTTGCCCACCCAAAAACGTTACCATGAGCAATAGTTTAATTCAAGAGTTACAGTGGAGAGGCATGATTCACGACATCATGCCCGGAGCCGAAGATCAGCTAAGTAAAGAAATCACTACAGGATATGTAGGCTTCGACCCAACTGCAGACTCTCTTCACATTGGTAACCTTGTTCCGGTAATGCTTTTGGTTCATTTACAAAGAGCGGGGCACAAACCTGTTGCTTTGGTTGGTGGTGCTACAGGAATGGTGGGAGATCCGTCAGGGAAATCTGCAGAAAGAAATCTGCTCGACTTAGACACACTCAACCATAACCTAAATGCTCAGAAAGAGCAGCTTCAGAAATTTCTGAACTTTGATTGTGGTGAGAACTCTGCCGAGATTGTTAACAATTATGATTGGTTCAAAGATTTCGGCTTTCTAGAATTCATCAGAGAAGTGGGTAAGCACATTACTGTTAACTACATGATGTCTAAGGATTCCGTGAAAAGCAGACTGGAAAGCGGGATGTCTTTTACTGAATTTAGCTACCAACTTATTCAAGGTTTTGACTTCCTTCATCTGTACGAAAACCTCAATTGCAAGCTGCAAATGGGCGGTTCAGACCAATGGGGCAACATTGTAACGGGTACTGAGCTCATTCGTAGAAAAGCGCAAGGTGAAGCTTTTGCCATTACCGCACCTCTCATTAAAAAGGCAGACGGCACCAAGTTCGGAAAATCTGAAGGCGGAAACGTTTGGTTAGATGCTGAAAAAACCTCCCCTTACAAATTCTATCAGTACTGGTTAAATACTTCGGATGAAGATGCCAGCAACTTCATTAAGATCTTTACACTATTGCCTAGGGAAGAGATTGAAAGCTTAGAAAAAGAACATGCAGAAGCGCCACATATGAGGACTCTGCAAAAAGCTTTAGCCGAAGACGTTACAAGAAGAATCCATTCTGAAGAAGACCTTCAGACAGCCATAAAAGCTTCGAATATACTTTTCGGTAAATCAACTACAGAAGACTTAGCTTCTCTCAATGAAAGCACACTTCTATCTGTATTCGAAGGAGTTCCTCAAGTAAACATTTCAAAAGCAGACTTGGCAGAAGCTGAAAACTATATCGATTTATTGAGTACAACCACTCAAGAACAGATATTTGCATCTAAAGGTGAAGCCAGAAGAATGCTGCAAGGTGGTGGCGTTTCTGTAAATAAAGCTAAGGTAGAAGACATGAATGCTAAACCTGAGTTCAGCTTGCTTCAGGAGAAGTACTTCTTGGTTCAAAAAGGAAAGAAGAATTACTATCTAGTTTTAGTTGACTAAAAGAGTAAATCCTTCCAGCCGCAACTTATCTCTTACCAACAATCATTTTAGGCTTGTTCGGAAAAGGCTATTCCGCTAAATTCCATCAAACCTTAATGCTATGTTCAAGAGAACCCTCCTACTATTCTTATCTTTCCTTTCTATTGGCACCTTCGCACAAAGCGACCTCGATACCAAACTAGGTAATCACCGCTTCCGATTTATAGGCCCTGAAGGTAACCGAGCCATAGCCATCACTGGTGTACCAGGCGATCCTATGATCAACTACATTGGCGCAGCCTCTGGTGGTCTTTGGAAAACAGATGATGGAGGAATCAATTGGCAACCTATTTTCGATGACCAAGACATTTCATCTATTGGCTCTATTGCTTTAGCACCAACCGATCCCGATCAGGTTTGGGTAGGAACAGGCGAAACCTTTGTTATCCGTCCAGCGCATGCCATGGGAAATGGCATTTATTTCTCTCCAGATGCTGGAAAAACTTGGGAGCACAAAGGACTTGAAAAAACAGGCAGAATTGGAAGAGTGATTGTTCACCCGAAAGATGCAAAAACGATCTATGCGGCATCATTAGGCCATACTTATGGCCCACAGCAAGAAAGAGGTGTTTACCGATCTAAGGATGGAGGCAAGAATTGGGAGAGAGTACTTTTTGTAGATGAAGGAACCGGAGCGGCTGACTTGGCCATGGACCCGGAAAACCCAAATATACTTTATGCAGGTATGTGGTCTATCAAGATCAATACTTGGGGTTTGAACAGTGGTGGACCTGGAGGTGGTGTCTATCGCTCTTTGGATGGTGGTGATACTTGGGAGCACCTGACTAGCAAAGGGCTTCCAGGTGGTAAAAATCGCCCTGTGGGTAAGACGGCAGTAGCAGTCTCTCACAGCGATCCTAATGTAGTCTATGCGCTTTTTGAAGCAGAGAGTCCTGAACTATGGCGAAGTGCTGACAAGGGCGAAACTTGGGCTCTGCAAAGCAGAGATCACGATTGGAACGAAAGAGCTCCCTACTACACCCGAATAGCAGTAGGCACAGGAAACCCCGATGAAGTTTACTCATTAAGTGTGCGTTTTGTCCAATCGCTAGATGGTGGTAAAACAAGAGAAAGAAGACCTCCAAGAGGCGGTGGAGATAACCACGATATGTGGATTGACCCTACCAACCCAGACAGAATGATGGTAGCCCACGATGGAGGCGCTAGCATTAGCTTAAACCATGGCCGTTCCTTTCAAAGAGTGGTATTGCCAATTGCACAGATGTACCATGTAGCGGTAGATAACCAGATTCCTTACAACGTATTTGGTAACCGTCAAGATGGTTGGTCTTATATGGGGCCAAGTAACTCGCTGCAGGGTTACATTCCTTTGGGCCTTTGGAAAGGTGTTGGCGGCTGCGAAAGTGGCTTTGCTCAGCCCGATCCTAACGATAACAACATCATCTGGTCTGGCTGCTATGACGGTGGACTGGAGAGACATGATTTAAGAACAGGCCACTCAAGAGAAGTTCGCATTTGGCCAGAAGCTGGCTATGGCTGGGCACCTGCCGATATGAAATACAGATGGCATTGGAATTTCCCATTGAGCTTCTCTACACGTACTAAGAGCAGAGTTTATGTAGGAAGTCAGTATGTGCATCAATCTGACGATGGTGGCCAAAGCTGGCAAATCATCAGCCCAGATTTAACCCTGAATTTGAAAGATCACCAACAAAGCTCAGGTGGAGTGGCCATTGATAACCTAATGACTTTTGATGGTTCTACCCTTTTTGCTATCGAAGAATCTCCATTAGAAAAAGGCTTGATCTATGTTGGCACGAATGACGGACAGGTTCAAGTCACTAAAGATGGTGGACAAAACTGGACGAATGTTACTGCCAATATTCCTGATTTACCACAATGGGGAACTATTGCCAATATTGAGATCTCCAGATACCAAAAAGGTTCAGCTTTCATTTCTGTAGACCTACACCAAATGGGTGATTTCGATCCATACATCTACAAAACCACAGACTATGGACAGACTTGGAAGAAGATTTCAAAGGGTATTCCTTCCTCTGAATCTAGCTTTGTGCATGTGATCAAAGAAGATCCGAAACGCAAAGGATTGCTTTATGCTGGTATTGACAAAGGTATTTTCGTGAGCTATGATGATGGCGCGAATTGGGACAGACTTAGGTTGAACCTTCCTCCTGCTCCTGTATATTGGATTGAGATTCAAGAAAACTTCGATGATATGGTGGTTGGTACATATGGCCGTGGCTACTACATTCTCGATAACCTCACGGCCCTCAGAAACCTCGACAAGGTCAATGATAAAGTAGAGCTTTTCGACATGCACGACACCTACCGTTTCAATACTAAGGAAAGTATTAAAACGGATGGGCAGAGCATGAACTCTGGGCAAAACCCTGCCAATGGTGCCATCATCAACTACTTCCTGCCAAAAAAAGTAAGTGGTAGCGTAAGCTTAGAAATTCATGGAAAAGACAAGGAATTGATTCGCACCATCAATGGCAGAAACAACAAAGGTGTCAATCGCTTGACATGGGACTTGCGCTATGAGCCAGTATTTCAACCTAAATTGAGAGTTCAGCCTCCAGGTAGGCCTTGGGTTCAGTTGAATGGTGAAGGCTGGAGACCACTTGTACAGTGGGATTTAGACCTAATGGCTGGCCAATTCGGTCCTAGAGTAGCTCCTGGAGATTATCAGGTTGATTTAGTGATTGCCGATGCCGAAGGCAACGAACTAGAAAGACATTCTAAATCTATTACAGTGCTGAAAGACCCAATGTCTGAAGGAACACAAGAGGACATTGATGCGCAGGTATATTTCGCACTACAGCTGCGAGATGCCATGAACATTGCCGTGAGCAACATCAATGCGGTAGAGGTTTTAAGAAAAGAATTGGAAGACATTATAGCTGAAGAGTCTGACAAAAAAACACAAAAAGAAGCGTTAAGACTGAAAGGTGTGGCTGAAGATATCGCTGGAAAGCTCTATGATATTCAATTAACTGGAGCCAGAGAAGATGCTTTTAGGAATCCGATCAAGCTTTACGGAAGACTCAGTGCGCTAGCCAGTGACATCAATGGAAGTGGAATAGACTTCCGTCCTACCAACCAGCAAGGCGAGGTTTATGAAGTGCTGAATGAAAGACTTCAAGCCGCTGTTGAGCAATTCGATAAAGTGATTAATGAAGACATTAAGCAATTCAATAAAGCCCTAGAAAGAAAAAACAGAACGATTGAAATTGAGAAGTCTGGAGGGAATTAAAGGATTAATCACCGCAAAGTATAAAAGTCCTCCTTTCTCAAAGGAGGTGACCGCAGGTCGAAGGATTTAAAAAGACTGAAAACCTTAGGCTAATCCCCCTATCCCCCTTTTTGAAAAAGGGGGAGTGGAAGTTGCTAGTTTGAAATGTTAGGTCAAAATTGGAGGTTAAATCTACCCTCTCTTAAACACCATCTTGGTATCGTCAGAAGACTCTGCATCGAACCAATAACCATCGTAATCGAAGCCTTTCATGCCTTCTGGGTCATTGATTTGATTTTTGATGATGTACTGTGCCATCATACCTCTAGCCTTCTTGGCAAAGAAAGAGATTACTTTATACTTTCCGTTTTTATGATCTAAAAACTCCACATTCACCACTTTGGCTTTGAGTGCAGGACGGTCAATGGCCTTGAAGTATTCTTGTGAGGCGAGGTTGATCAGCACATTGTCCCCCTGCTTTTTAAGGTCTCGGTTCACTTGTGCAGCCACCTTATCTGTCCAGTAATTGTAGAGGGTGGTGTAATCGTCAAATGCCAGGCGTGTACCCATTTCTAAACGATAAGGCTGAATAAGGTCTAGAGGACGTAACAGTCCATATAAGCCAGAGAGAATGCGCAAATGATCTTGAGCAAAAAGAATATCATCGTTACTCAACTCTTCAGCTTCTAAGCCAATATAAACATCCCCCTTAAAGGCGTAAACTGCCTGCTTAGCTATTTTAGGACTCTTGCTCTTGGTAAATTGTCGATAGCGAGAAGCATTCAATTCCGCTAAGTTCTCACTCAAATCCATGAGCTCCTGAATCTCCTCAGGAGACTTTTCTTTCAATACACCAATGAGCTCTAAGGCTTCTTTTTGAAATTTGGGATATGAGGCTTCCTTATCACAAGGCGTTTCGAAATCGAGAGTTTTAGCAGGAGATAATACTAATAGCATGGTTTTTATTCTTTGTACAAACATACAAATCAAGGCCGTGAATTGTTTCAACAAGTCATTGCTATTGTCAATAAAGTATAGTTAAAATCAGCCTGATTTTACTTCAATCATTTTCGATGCTTATGCCTACCTCTTCAATTGAGATAATGCAATCTCATCCCATACAATTAGGCGATTTTAGCTGATTTCACTATTTTCACAAACAACCTTAGATTATCCCATTCAATGAAGCAATTGTTGCTTTTATCTTTTCCCATTCTGTTGATCAGCTTCTCGGATCAACGTTTAGAGAGCTTCATCAACTATCAACAAAAAATTCCAGGAACAAGCTTAACCATCGATATGGTAGCCATTAAAGGCGGCTCTTTCCAAATGGGCAGCATGGCTCAAGCAGATGAACAGCCTTTGCATCAAGTTAGCATCTCTTCTTTTTGGATGGCTAAACATGAAACCACCTGGAATCTCTATCGCTTATTCATGGAGCGAAATGT
The DNA here is from genome assembly GCA_964350505.1 of uncultured Roseivirgaceae bacterium. Classification (GTDB taxonomy): domain Bacteria; phylum Bacteroidota; class Bacteroidia; order Cytophagales; family Cyclobacteriaceae; genus Roseivirga. Next base: position 76,824 of record CAYGKL010000001.1, read on the forward strand.
TGATAATCAGCAACCCGAATCGGTAGAAGGCGATGAGGTGAAAATTAAAGTCGATGCTGTTTCTGGAGCCACCACACCATATGTCGACATGAGTTTTGGTATGGGTACCGATGGTTATCCTGCCATAGGCATGACCCAGCTGGCTGCCTCAAAATTCTGCGAATGGCTTTCGGCCATGACTGGTCACTTTTACAGATTACCCACAGAAGCAGAATGGGAGTATGCCGCCCGCGCTGGTACAACGACTGATTACTCTTTCGGAGATATAGCACAGATTAATGAGTATGCTTGGCACCAAGGAAATAGTGAAGAAGCCTATCATCCAGTGGGAGAAAAGCAACCAAACCCCAGGGGATTGTTCGATATGCACGGCAATATTGCAGAATGGACTTTAGATGCGTATGCTCCTGTTTATAATGTGGCCGATGCAGAGAATCCATGGATTGTTCCAACTAAAACCTATCCAAGGGTGGCGAGAGGCGGATCATGGACCGATGAACCTAGTGCATTAAGAAGTTCAGCCAGGAAGGCATCAGATAAGTCATGGAAAAAACGTGATCCGCAAATACCGAAAAGTAAATGGTGGCATACCGATGCTCCATTTGTAGGATTCAGAATAGTTAGGCCTCAGCAAACCCCGACTGAGGTACAGCAGAAAAAATATTGGGGATATGAGTAAATTGAGAAATTAACACCAACCATAATGGAAAATAAATCGAGAAGAAACTTCGTAAAAGCAGCTGCATTATCAACCAGTGGCCTGTTGATCTTGCCAGCGGGCCTTCAAGCAAAGGCCTATAGCACAGGTGCTCAAAAGCTAAAACTAGCCTTAGTAGGCTGCGGAGGCAGAGGTACAGGAGCTGCCGTACAAGCTTTAACTGCAGATACAGATGTTGAATTAGTGGCCATGGCTGATGCTTTTGAAGACAGACTCAACGGAAGCCTTTCCGCCATCATAGAGAACTTCGATGGTGAAAGAACCATCAACGTACCTGAGAAGAATCGATTTGTTGGATTAGACGCCTATAAAAAAGCGATTGATCAAGCAGATGTTGTCATTTTAGCTACCCCTCCTGGTTTCCGTCCTATTCATTTTGAATATGCCATTGCCAATGACAAACATGTATTCATGGAGAAACCCGTAGCCACCGATGCTTATGGCGTTAGAAAGGTTTTAGCTGCTGCGAAAACCGCTAAAGAGAAGAAATTGAATGTGGTGGTTGGACTTCAAAGACATTATGAGGACAAATACGTACAGCTGCTAGACCGCGTAAAAAAGGGAGAAATAGGCCAAATCACTTCCGGTCAAGTTTATTGGAACAGTGGTGGTGTTTGGGTCCGAGAAAGACAAGCTGGTCAAAGTGAGTTAGAGTATCAGATGCGCAACTGGTATTACTTCAATTGGCTCTGTGGCGACCATATTCTAGAACAACACATCCACAACATTGATGTTGCCAACTGGTTCATTGGAGATTACCCAGTATCGGCTCAAGGCATGGGAGGTCGACAAATTAGAACTGGCAAAGACCATGGTGAAATCTTTGATCATCACTTTGTAGAATTCACCTATGCCAGCGGAGCAGTTATTGCCAGCCAGTGTAGACATCAACCTGGCACCATGTCGAGGGTCAACGAAGTACTACAAGGCACCAAAGGCTCTATCGATACAGGGCCTGGGGAGGTAAGAGATCTTTCAGGCAATGTTAGTTTCAAATACAAAGGTGAAAATCCAAACCCCTATCAGGTAGAGCATGATCAGCTGTTCGCGGCCATTCGAAATGGTGAAGTGATCTCTGACGGAGAAAACGGAGCAAAAAGTACGCTCACTGCGATTATGGGTAGAATGGCCACTTATACCGGTCAAGTGATCTCATGGGAACAGGCTCTCAATGCTGATATGCAGCTCATGCCAAATGAATTGACATGGAATGACAATCCGCCAACCATGCCAGATGCTGAGGGCAAGTACCCTATTCCAACTCCAGGGGTAACCAAGATTTGAAAAGCGGATTAATATTCATTCTCAACTACCTATGAGAAAACTCCTACTCTGCCTGTTCTTATTGTTTCCACTGAGTCTTTGGGCTCAAAAGACTGATGAATTATTGGCCGAAGGCTTAATCAACTATCAGGCACTTTTCAGTGGCACTGGTACTGAAGGAAGCCCTTGTTTCCGGATCCCTGCTTTGATTACAGCTCCTAATGGCGACTTAATAGCAGCAATTGACAATCGACATAGTTCTTGTGGCGACCTAAAATGGAACAACAATATTGACATTGTCATCAGACGAAGTGAAGACAACGGATTGAGTTGGGGACCTATGGAAACCATTGTGGACTTTCCCATAGGCCAGTCAGCTTCAGACCCTTCCATGATTGTCGACCAAATGACTAGAGAAATCTTCCTCTTCTATAACTTCATGGATTTGGAAAAGGAAAAGGACATCTACTATCTGCATATGGTGAAAAGTGCTGATCAAGGTAGAACTTGGTCGAAACCTTTAGATATCACCGATCAAATTACTTCGGCCGACTGGCATACTAATTTCAAGTTCATTACCTCAGGCAGAGGCATTCAAACCAAATCGGGTACTTTGCTGCACACTTTGGTCAATCTGCAAAGTGGCTTGCATGTATTTGGAAGTCACGATCACGGGCAGAATTGGTTCTATGAACCCATTTCCATAAGTCCAGCCGATGAATCTAAAATCATTGAGTTGGCCAATGGCAATTGGCTCATCAATAGCCGTGTGAATGATGGTTCAGGTTTGCGCTATGTGCATCTATCAACCGATCTAGGCAAAAGTTGGCAAAGTTGGGCAGAACCTGCCCTGACCGATCCAGGTTGTAACGCCAGCATCATCCGATATACTTCTATAGCTGAAGGATTCGACCGTAACAGGTTACTTTTTGCCAATACCAATGACGCCAAAGACAGGAAAAATCTTACCGTCAAAATCAGTTATGACGAAGGGAAAACATGGTCGGAAGGTAAACCCATTTATGCAGGCAGTGCCGCTTACTCTTCCCTTACTTTGCTCAAAAATGGGGATATAGGCCTCTTTTTCGAGAAAGATGATTACCGCGAAAATGCTTTCGTAAGCTTTTCTTTGAATTGGCTCACGGATGGTAAGGATACTTTCAGTCGTGCCAAAGGCAAATAGACTATCCCTTTTGCTAAGGCAAAGAAGGCAAGCCATTCCAAATGGTCATCTGTCTTTCCATCGGATTTTTTTTATATTCAACATTCAACCCCACACTATGCTCAAATTCTTTCGGCAAATCAGGCAAAGGCTTTTGTCTAATAGAAAATTCTCCTATACCTCCTTTATGCCTTTGGTGAGATTACCTTGGTTATGATTGGAATTCTGTTGGCACTATAGTTACCTATCCAAAAAAATATGTTAATAAAAAGCGACCCCAAAGTGAAAGAAGTGTTCGACAATTACCCTGCTAAAGTGAGCAAGTCCATGCATAGGCTTAGGGAGTTAGTGTTAGAAACTGCAAACGAAATCGATGGACTCGATCAACTCGAAGAAACCCTTAAATGGGGAGAACCCAGTTATATTGCCAAACGTGGCAGTACGCTGCGCATGGACTGGAAACCCAAAAACCCTAATTTGGTGGCTTTGTATTTTCAGTGTTCTTCTAAATTAGTGCCCACATTCAAGGTGATCTATGAAGAGGTTTTCAACTTTGAAGGCAAACGAGCCATTCTCCTTCCGCTGAATGAACCCTTTCCTGAAGCTGAACTAAAGCACTGCATTGCGCTCACCCTTACCTACCATAAAGTAAAGCATTTGCCTTTGCTGGGGGCTTAAAGTATTTTGTCTATTGAACACATTTCCTATCTACTCATCTGAAAAACATGAGTTCTTCCAATGCCTCTTAGT
>CAYGKL010000002.1:0-33238 GCA_964350505.1 uncultured Roseivirgaceae bacterium
TATAAACGAATGCCCAGTATGAAGGCCGGTGAGCAGCACAAACCTTGAGGGAGCTCAGACCGGAGAACCAGAGTAGAACTGTCTGAATTTCATGCCTTCTTTGGCAAGTTGATCAATGTTAGGAGTTTGTATAATCTGTTGACCATAGCTTCCTAATTCACCATATCCTAGATCATCGGCTACAATGAGAACAATGTTAGGTTGGGTTGGTTGAGGATGAGAACAGCTAATTGTTAAGCAGAGAATGGCTAGGCAGAGTAGGAGCTTTTTTGAAGGCATAAAAAAATCGTTTCTCTAATTTAGAAAAACGATTCAAATTCCTGATTTAAGAATCTTACTTATGTGCTTTCTTCAGTTTCCTAAACAGCTTAGCAGATTTCTTGCTATTGTCAAGTTTCAGCATAATGATTCCGGCTTTGTCATCTACTCCATACTTTACCAAGCTTTCCTTATCCTTAAATACGGAGATGGAAGAAACATTCTTGAGCATAATTTCATCAAGCGATCCGTTTTCTGATAATTTCAACGTCTCGCCTTTAAAATCAACCACGATCAAGGGTTTGATGATTGGACTATCTGTCTCTCTGATTTTGATGGTGGCTCTTGAGTTGCTTATTTTTTCTTCTTCCACTGTCTTTAGTGAGGCATCTTGGAGAGCGGTAATTTCAGAGAGTGACTTGACCCGCTTCAATTCATTTTCAAAGAAAGCTTTGATCTTGTCCGATTGCTTAAAAGTCAGAATGATCACTCCATCTTTAGCGTCTCTTTCTCCATAAATGCTTGTAGCTGAGCTTCCCTTGAGCACATTAATGGTTTCTATCCATGTAGGTTCAATGCCGTCCAACGAACGTTCTTTCATGATAACCTGGTCACCCTGATAGTTGAGGACAATCAGTGGTTTAAGGGCTGGATTACGTTCTGAGAGTCTGAGTTCCGTTTGGCTGTAAAGCGATGATATTGAGAGGAATACGATGAGTGTTATTATTTTTTTCATGATTTAATGGGTTACTTCAAAAGGCACAATTTTCAAGCCAAAAGGGATTTTTAAGAAAAAAGCTTCAAGGCCTTTTGAACATTTCGATTGATCATCAAGATACATAATTGTATTAGAATAAGCTTTCTAAACAACTGGTTTGTAAATTTGCCTGAAGATGAAAAAACTTCTTTTGCCCCTAGTTATTATAATTCTTTGGTCTTGCGATTCTGAAGAGGACAAGGCAGGTCGATTCCTCCTAAAAGGAAATGAAGCCTTAAACAATAGTGAATATGGTGAGGCCATCAGGTTTTATTCTGAAGCTATAGTTCAGGATAAGCAATTTAAAGAAGCATTCAATAATAGAGGCGTTGCTTATTATCAGGCAGGTAGATATACTGAGGCCATTAATGACTACAGCCATATACTCGTTCAAATCGATACTTTTTATGCCGATGCACTAAGAAATAGGGCCAATGCTTATATAGCCGATGGCCGTTATGAAAATGCCCTGAATGATTTGCAGAGATTGGAAAGAGTCTTTTCCGATTCGTCATTTGTTTACTTTACGCAAGGCATTGCTTTTCATGAGTCTAAGCAGTACCAGTCTGCTGTTAATGCCTTTGATCGAGCTTTTCAATTAGACCCGAACGATGCTGAGGCATTGGTCAATCAAGCCAATAGCTATTTTATGCTGAAGGAAGTAGAAAAAGCCAAGGGCTTACTTTTACAAGCAGAGGGTTTAGATGCCACAGAGCCTAACATCTACAATACGAGAGGTTTAATTGATATGGAACTTGGTAATTATGAGACTGCCAAAGAATGGTTCGACCAAGCTTTGAAAATGGATGTCGGAAATCCTTACTATTATAATAATCGGGGCTTCTTGTTTCTCCAGACAGGGAATCTAGATGGGGCTGAAGAAGATATTAGAAGAGCCATTATTGGTGCTCCGGAAAATGCATGGGCCTATAGAAACCGAGGAATTTACTTTTATAAAAAGGGCAGATTAGATGATGCCATCAGAAATTTTGAAATGGCATTTAAAATGGATGATGAAGTTCCCTTACTTCAATACTACTGGGCCAAGACTCTGGCTGATCAAGGTGAACGATCAGAGGCTTGTATTCACCTAGCTTTAGAGAAAGAGCTGAGCGATGAGATTGAGCAATTCAGAAAAAGCATTTGCCTTTAACTCGTTAAAATAGAGCCTGACCTTTCATTTCGGCCATTTAGCTACAATCATTATATTTTTTTCATCCCTACTGTTAACTTAGTTTAACACGTTGCCGTCTACCTATTGATTATGGATGTATCACGCTTCAAAGAAGAGATTCTACCCTTGAAGAACAAACTCTACCGCTTCTCCCTTCACATAGTAAAGGATGATGAACTAGCGAAGGATGTTGTTCAGGAAAGCCTTATCAAGGTTTGGGAGAAGCGAGATGAATTGAGTCATATTCAAAACCTCGAGGCTTGGTGTATGCAGATTACCAGAAATAAATCGCTGGACAAACTGAGAAGCAAGCATGTGAAAAAGACTGATTTGTTCGAGGTGAAATTTGATACGCGCAAAGAAAGGGATACGCCCTTTGTTGTCACCGAGAGAGGTGATTTAATGAAACGAATAATGGATCTGATAGAGGCCCTTCCTGATAGACAAAAAGAGGTAATGCACCTCAGAGATATAGAAGGATACGCTTATAAAGAGATTGCTGATATGCTCGGAATAGATATCAACTTGGTAAAGACCAATCTGTTCAGAGCAAGAAGAAAACTGAAAGAGAGCTTAATGAAAGTGGATGCTTATGGACTTTAAGACATCAGAATTATTGAAAAAGTATTGGGAGGCTGAAACCAGTCTCCAGGAGGAGCAAGAGCTGAAAGAGCTTCTGAGCGCCTCCGATGATACTGAATTAGAAGAGGAGAAAGCTCTTTTTGCACACTTAAGTGAGAAGAAAGAAGCCAGCTTAGACGAGTCGTTTGATGAGTTGTTATTGGCCGAAATAAATTCACAAGAGAAAGCCAAAGAGACAAAAGTAATTAGTCTCAAGGGTTACTTCAGAGAGTATGCAAAGATAGCGGCAGCGGTAGTTGTGCTTTTGGCTAGTGGAATATACTACCAGCAACAACAGCAGAAGCTAGTAGTAGAAGACACTTTCGATAATCCGGAATTGGCTTATGCTGAGCTGAAAAAGCAGTTACTCATTGTTTCTAGATACCTGAATAAGGGAAAAGAAACTGTGTCTGAACTGAGTAATCTGGGGAGAATCCCCTCAGAACTTCAGGATTTTTCCAAACTGGGAGAAGCTTCAGAAGGGCTGGAAATGTTAAAGGAAATGAATGTTGAAAATAATTAGTTAAAAAACGAATATGAAAAAGTTAGTATTAACAATGGTGATGGCTGTGTTTGCCCTAGGGGCAAATGCTCAGGATGATGCGATATCTAAATACTTTAATAAGTATGTAAATGATACTTCATTCATGCACATCAATTTTAGCGGTAAAATGTTCCAAATGATCAGTAAGATTGAAGTTGGTGATACCGATGAGCAAAAACTGATGGAAGAGTCTTTGGGTAAAATCCAAAGAGTTCAAGTTTTAGGTAAAGAAAGAGGAGCAGATGGAAGAAAGATGTTTGCTGAAGCCAATAAACTGATTGAAGGTAAAGGTTTTGAAGAGCTAATGTCTGTAAGAGATAATGACAAAGATATTAGATTCATGATCAGAGAGAAGGGTAATAAAATCAATGAATTATTCATGGTAATGGGTGGAGACAACGAGTTTGGTCTATTAAGTATCGTTGGAGATGGTATCGACCTAAATGCCCTTTATAAACTTTCCAAGAAAATTGGAATGGAAGGTTTTGAGGAATTAGAATTCCTCGATCAAAGAAAAGGCAACTAATAATTGCCTAAATTAATCTGAACCGAGGTCTTACGATTGGCTTCGGTTCAGCTTATTTTTTAGTCAAAAGCTCAAATATTTGGATGTATGAAAAAGCTTTTTACCCTTCTATTATTGTGCGTTATTGGTTTTTCCGTAAATGCACAAAGCCGCAGTGTAGAGCAATTTAGAGATAATCATAAGCCTTCTTTAAAGTTATTCTTTTACAAGAGTACCCTCAAGATGTTTTCAAGAATGCAGGATGGTTTTCAAAATCAATTCTTGGATGAAATGAAAGATTTACCTCAGCTTTCGGCCATGGTCGATGGCATTGAGAAGATCAAATTTTTCAATTATGAAGACTGGAACTCTCAAGAAGATCAGCAGCTCTTTTCAGAATTAACCAGTAACATTCAGAAGGAGGGATACGAGACTTTGGTTTCTGCCAGAGTTCAAGGGAATGATATGAATGTGATGATGAAAGAAAGGAAAGGAAAACCGCAAGGTTTTGTTGTTATCGTTCGAATGGAAACGGGGTACAGCATTATTGATATAGAAGGCTATCCCGATGTCAACAAGATATTGGCACTGTCCCAATTTATCAATCAAGGCTCTAGCAGTCTCAGCCTCTCCGAGGCGTTCAAGTAGCAAAACTGGTCAACAAAAAACAACGATTTGGATACTGTATTATCAATTAAAAACCTTACCAAGAATTATGGAAGGATAACAGCCGTTAATGACCTCAATTTAGAGGTAAAACGCGGCAATGTCTTCGGTATTCTTGGGCCTAATGGAAGTGGTAAAACCACAACCCTGGGAATAATACTGGATGTTATCAATCAATCTTCAGGTAGTTTCGAATGGTTCGGTCAAAAGAGCAGTTCGGCTACGAGAAAGCGGATTGGCGCAATTCTAGAACATCCTATTTTTTACCCATACCTCACGGGCATACAAAACCTTAAAATTGTCTGCGATATTAAGGGAGTTCCTTACAGTAGGGTTGAAGAAGTGCTCAGTCAAGTGGATTTGGAAGAGCGGAAAGGATCAAAATTTAGTACTTACTCTTTGGGTATGAAGCAGCGACTTTCGATTGCTTCAGCTTTGCTTTGTAATCCGGAAGTAATGATTTTAGACGAACCTACCAATGGTTTGGACCCTCAAGGAATTGCTGAAATTAGAGAGCTCATCATTGAAATTGCCAATAGTGGAAAGACTATCATAATAGCCAGTCACTTGCTCGATGAGGTGCAGAAAGTGTGTACTCATTTCTGTGTACTGCAACGAGGTAAACTCATTCACAATGGCTTGGTGGACGATGTAGGCAAGGGAAGTGTAAGTGTGGAAGTGAAGGCCGATGCTGAAAACCTTGAAGAGGTACTTAATGCAGGTAAGATGCATAGCCAAATTAAGCGTGAACTAGATAAGTTCATCCTCACCATGGAGGATGGCTATGGCGCTGCCGATATCAACAAATACCTTTTTGATCATGGTATTACGGCTAAGCACATTGTGGTAAAAGTCAAAACACTCGAAAAGCAATTCTTGGAAATTTTAGCAGGTCAGGGAGGTCAAAAATGATAAGATTACTAAAAATTGAATTACAAAAAGTACGTCCTAGCCGATCTTTTAAGGTTTTAGCAAGTATGTATTTTATAGCACTTTTTATTATCTGTGTGGGAGTAATGCCCTTCTTTCAGTACTTGAAAAGTAAGTTCGAAGACTTTGATATGGATGGCATAGATCCTACAATCATTCCATTCTATGAGTTTCCAGATATTTGGCAGAACATTACAAGTGTGGCCATCTACTTTAAACTGTTGCTAGGCTTTAGTTTGATTTACTCAATCACTAATGAATTTTCTTACAGAACTATCCGACAAAACGTTATAGATGGCCTGAGTAAGCGCGAGTTCGTTATGAGTAAAATCGCAATGGCTGGCTTCTTAAGTGTAGCTTCTGCTGCCCTTCTATTTGTTTTAGGCTTAATCACTGGGTTGATATATTCCACAGAGATAGGCTTTGCCCTAGTCTTTGAGAACTCTTATTTCATTCTGGTTTTTGCTCTGCAGCTGTTTACGTTCTTGGTCTTTACCCTTTTGGTAGGTACGCTCATTAAGAAATCCATCATAGCCATGGGCGTTCTCATCTTCTGGACACTGGTTGTAGAAAATGTAATTTGGGCAAGAATGATGTACCTAAAGCAAGAGTGGATAGGTTATATTCTACCAGTGAAGTCAATCAATCAATTGATTCATGTCCCATTCCCAAAGTATCTTTTTCAAGAGATTCAAGATTATGTAACGTTACCAGAAATAGGTGCGGTGATTGCTTTCTTAGGAATTTTTTATTGGGCAATTATGAAGTTAGTTGTGAATAGGGACTTATAAATAAATTATGAGCTAAAGATTTAAGAGGCTGAATCAATCAATTGGTTCAGCCTCTTTTATTTTGAAGTGTTTTTCTGAAATGCAGTTTTCATAAAGGCTTTTCCAAATTGAAGCAGGGGAGTGCTAGACATAATCTTCATTTCCTCAGCCAAATGGGTCTCTTCATCGAGGAATTTAAACATGGCGTGGATGCCGTTTTTCTGAAAGAGCCTGCCAAATATTTCTTCTCCTGTGAACTGGCCATTGCTCAGTACTTCCAGTAGCGTGGCATCGTATTTTTTGAAGCGCGCAGATTGAAAGGGTAAGGCATCATCAGGCTTTAATCCATTTTGAATGTTCTGAGCCATCTTCTTTAGAATCTGCTGACCCCTTAAAAATGTATAGCCAGTTGATGGCTTGGCAAATCCACCATTGATGCCAATGTTAAAGACATGATCGCTTTGTCTAATCTGAAAGTTGTGATCAGTCATGGGTATCACACCAAACTCTTCTTCAAGTACTTCATATTGATCGGTAGTAATCTTTTGAATGTACTGGTTTAATCTGTCCTTGTAAACTTCTTGGGAGAGGAGGTCTTTACTGAACACGGTGTATTCTACCAGCGCAGTTCGTTCATCAAATGGTAAGACATAGCCAAACCTACAGTCTCCTTCTTGGTCGATGGAGAAATCCATATAGGTTGCAGTTTCAATATTAAAAGTGGGGTGCTCAGTTTTAATTACTTGTCCCTTGAAATGCTGTAATAAGGTGTTCGATGTTGTTTTTTGAAGGCTTTCGTATTGGAAACAACTGTTGAAAACCAGTGAGCCGTGATATTCGGACTTGTCGGTTTTTACCCGTCCGTCATCCTCGATTAAAACAATTTCCTCTTGAACCCAAGTGACTTGAGAATTATCTAAGGACTTACGCATGAAATCGTAAAAGTCTATTCCGCGTATCATTTTATACTCAAAAGGGTGCAGCTTATAATCCTTGGTCCAATCTGAAGTTTTTATTTGTGCCTTTTGCCACCTTTTGTAAACAATGCTTTCAAGTAAGTTTTTGTCTTTCTCCCAAAAGCACCAAGTTCGATCATTCGTGCTTTTTGGGTCCTTATCGATGATTAACAACGATTTTTTCTTATCTTCGTCACCCATCAGCAAATAAGCCAGAGTCAATCCAGCGGCTCCCGCTCCGGCTATTATATAATCGAACTGCTTCATTCTTCTCAAACTTACTAGGAATAACTGTTTTTCTGAGTTTTTGATTGACTACGTTTTAAAGAAAAGGATAAGAGAATAGAAACTGGTTAAATAACTAGTTGATCAGCTTTTATTGAAAATTCATAAATTGTTGGCCCATCTGGGAAATTAATGGCCAAAACAACCATCATAAGCCTACTGGCATTAAGCCTGTTAACGTCTTGCGGTATGCAAATGATTTGTCCTGCCTATCAGTCAGCTTTTGTCTTGGATACAGACCATCAACGTGATTTATATTCTCTCTTTACCGTTGTTGATGGCGATACTATTCCTAAGCGACCTTACGGTTTTAAATTTAAGGCTGATGGCGATGAACAGATGGAAAAGTTTATCAAAGGAACAGTGGGGTCAGGTTTTAGAGTGCAGACTGGTCGAACACATTCATTAGAAAAGGCAGGATTTGTTTATGAAAATAGGGCCAAAGAAAAGCTTTGGGTCAAATTGTTTTCAGCTAAAGAAATGCCAGTGCTTGAAAACCCTTATTTATTCGATCGCTTAACTAAAAAGAAGCCATTTTATAAACTTGATCAGCTAGAAATGGAGTTGGTACATTTCAACAGTACCAAGCACGATAGCATTATCAAATCTATAGTTAATAAGGGTGATACTGCTCAATACGATGCGCTCATGGCTGAATACAACGCAATGCCGCCTGCTATTCAAGCTCAATATGTTCCTTTGTTGAGAGGAGGGTTTAATGTGGAGCAGGAAGAGTATAATAAAAGGTATAGAGATTATTTTCTCCAGCTTCCCGATCCACCAGCACCTTTAGATAGTTCCACCTTAGAAGCAATTATAGGTGATACTTTGGCAACTGACTCAACGGCCAAAAAAGGCCTTTTCGGATTATTCAAGAAAGGAAAGAAAGAACCAAAGGATGAAAAGCCACCTAAGGAAAGAAGGCGCGATCGTAAAAATAACGATGAGGGCATAAGGGAGGAGGAAGATAACTAATAAGTCAATGAAATTTGTAGCTCCATTTCAACGACCATTTTGCATTACATGAATGTTTTTCTAGGTCTTACGTTTCTTCTTTTTAGCAGCTGGAAACAGAATGTTATTTAATATCAGCCGATAGCCAGGAGAGTTAGGGTATAAATTCAAGTCTGTAGGTTCTTCTCCAACTCTATGCTGATAATCTTCAGGGTCGTGACCACCATAGAAAGTCCAGAAGCCTTTTCCGAAAATACCGTGGATGTATTTGTCCTCGTTAGCTGCGGTGGTTTCACCCATCACCACTACATCTGGTTTTACTACCCTCTTTTTGAAAGAAGTGGTTTGCCCATAAAAACCTTTGATGAGATTGGTATGATTCTGAGTGAGCATGGTTGGAACTGGATCCCATTTAGCAGAGAACTGAAATAGTTTGAAGTAATCATTGCCTTCATTGAGAGATCGCTCTCTGCGAGATTCGGTATTATCAATGTCCGAAAACTCATATTCCATCGGGTCCATTCGTAATTTGAAATTCTCAAAAGCCAATGTTTGATTGAAATCGAACTTTGCCTCTGCTCCCGGTTGAGCAGGATCACCATCGTACATAGACTCAATAAAGTCTACACCGTTGGCCGCTAAAGCAATGTCGAAGGAATCGGTAGCTGAGCACATAGCAAACAAAAAGCCACCACCTGCAACGAAGGTTCTGATCTTTTGAGAGATTGCCAATTTAAGCTGAGATACTTTGGCAAAACCATGTTTTTTGGCCGACTCTTCATAATCTCTTTGCTGCTGAATGTACCAGCTATAATTCTTGAAACTCTGGTAAAATTTACCGTATTGGCCTGTAAAATCTTCATGGTGTAAATGAAGCCAATCATAGGTTGAGAGCTCATCATTCATAAGCTCATCATCATACACAATATCATATGGAATTTCTGAATAAGTGAGGGCTAGAGTTACTGCATCATCCCAAGGCATTTTCGTTTTTGGAGAGTACACCGCAATTTTTGGTGCTGTTTCCAATCGCATAACATCCATATTAGAAGATGGAGAGGAAAGCAATTTTTCCAGTTGAAGAGCATCGGCATCGGAGATCACTTGATAGGTAACACCTCGAATGACTAATTCATTTTCAATGCCCGTTCTGGCTGGAAGTAAAAAACTTCCTCCCTTGTAATTTAACATCCAGTCAATTCCTTCGTCTTGATTAAGAACCCAGTATGCAATGCCATAAGCTTTTAGGTGATTAGCCTGTGTTTCATCCATTGGGATGAATATTTTGTTAGCATAGCTTGAGAAGCAAATTAGAAAGATGATAAGGGAAAAGAGAGGTTTCTTCATAGCGAACAAGATATTAAACCGTTTAGCTTTGGATTCGTTCAATTTACGTATTAGTTGTTAAAACTTGATCAGTGGTCAATTACATTTATAGCGAGGTTAGACTCTAAATATACTCATGAATTTACGACAAAACATTTCGGAAGGAATCAACTCAATTAAAGCCAATGTTTTGAGAACTGTACTTACAGGCCTCATCATTGCCATTGGTATTACATCACTTGTCGGTATGCTTACCGCTGTTGATGGAATTAGAAGCGAGATTGATGCTAGTCTTTCCAACCTTGGTGCGAACAGTTTCGATGTGAGCGCTAGATCTTCTGGAAGAAGGAATCTGAATGGTAGAAGGGAGAAGTCTTATGAACCTATAAAATACAGTGAAGCCATTAAATTTAAAGAGACTTATGACTACCCCTCTACGACCACTGTGTATACAAGAGCCTCGGGTTCTGCTGAGATCAAATATGAGAGTAAAAAAACTAATCCAAACGTCTCCATAACTGGTGGCGATGAAAATTACTTCTCTATAAAAGGGGTTAGTATAGAAAAAGGGAGAAACTTTTCATCTCTCGAAATTCAATACGGAAATTTCGTTTGTATTCTTGGAACCGAAGTTGTGAAAACCTTATTTGATGCAAATGAAGACCCTTTGAATAAAACCATCAAAGTGTACGGAAACAATTATCGAGTGATCGGTGTGCTTGAGGAAAAAGGTGGCTTTGGTGGAGATACTGAAGAAGATAGGAATGTTATCATTCCGCTATTGAATGCTAAAAAGCTAGATAGGAGAGGCACAATGCGTTTTAGCATAACCACAATGATAGAAAATGCAGAAGAAGTAGATTATGCTATGGGCGAAGCCACTGGACTGATGCGTCAGATTAGAGGGGATGAAATTGGTGAAGAAGAGTCTTTTGAGGTAGTTAGAAGTGATTCTGTTACTGAAGCTCTAGATAATATTACAGGAGGTATGCAAATGGCAGGTTTCGGAATTGGGGCTGTTACTTTGTTAGGGGCAGCAATTGGCCTAATGAATATTATGATGGTATCTGTTACCGAAAGAACGAAGGAAATTGGCATTAGAAAAGCCCTTGGCGCAACTCCAAAAAGAATTTTACAGCAATTCCTCATTGAGTCTATTTTGATATGTCAAATGGGAGGAATAGCAGGTGCAATTCTTGGAATTATAGTGGGTAATATTCTTGCCAGCGTCTTAGGAGGAGCTTTTGTTATTCCTTGGGTATGGATTATAGTAGGATTGGTTATTTGTGTAGTGGTTGGTGTCGTTTCAGGATATATCCCTGCAAAACGTGCAGCAGTTTTAGATCCAATAGATGCTTTAAGATTTGAATAAGCGGTACGTGCCGATAATTAGAAAGCCACGTTTATGCGTGGCTTTTTTTATATTGTAAATAAAAAAAACTATGGACCTTACTGATCCAGTACACAAAAAAGTAATAGGTATAATTTTCATAGTCTTTAGTGCCTTTTGGTTGCTTTGCCTCGCATTCTATGATCAATTCATGGGTATAATCCTTGAGTTCGCTCAGCAAGACTCAGATTTCGATCCAAATGTTATGTGGATTTTTGATCTGATCAGCGCTTTCCTTTGGGGAATTGCAATAATATTTTTGATTCCTCGAATTATTATTGGAATTGGTCTCATTAATCAACGAAAGTGGGCAGATATTCCAGCATTAGTCTACGGAATCATAAGCCTTATTAATATTCCTGTGGGAACACTACTTGGTGTTTATTGTATCCTAGTCTTTAGTGCCAAAAGTAGACCTCAAGACGATTATTGAACAGGAATGTAGATAACCTTTTTAGTCTCAAAAAACTCTTCTTTGAAATAATCAGAAAGCGCATAGGATTTTATGTGCCTTAATTTTGATTCTTTAATCTCTTCAGTCAAATCGCCACCCTTTAGGTATAAAATACCATTCTTGAGGCCGGGTTTAGAGTGCTTTAAAAACTTATCTTTCACCCAAGGGTAAAAGGTACTTAAGCGGGTAACTGCTCTGCTAATTACAAAATGATACTCTCCTTTCACTTGTTCCGCTCTGATGTGTTCGCCAGTCACATTCTCAATTCCAAGAGCCAATGTAACTTCATTGACTACTTTGATTTTTTTACCAATAGAATCTACCAAATGGAAATGACAATTTGGGAACATGATGGCAAGGGGAATGCCCGGAAAACCACCGCCTGTGCCCACATCTAAAAATTTTGTCCTCGATTTGAATTGCTGAATTTTAGCAATACCCAATGAGTGGATAATATGCCTCTCCATGAGGTTTTCGATATCCTTCCTAGATACCACATTGATCTTATCGTTCCATTCGGCATAGAGCTCAGGAAGCCGCAATAACTGCTCTTTTTGTAAATCTGTCAGATCAGGAAAATAGTGCAACATGGTTTTCATGCGGCAAAGATAGATATAGTTGCTTTCAAATAAGAAGTTGAATGCTAGATATGCTCTTTCTTGTTTTTTACTAGCTCGTACATGAGCTCTCTGGCACGGTGCAATTGAGCCTTTACTGTACCTAATGGTGCGTCTAATTCTTTGGCAATTTCATCATAACTCAATTCATCGAAATAGCGAAGTTTTACAAGGCGCTGGTATTTAGCTGGAAGCTTATTGACAAACATTCTTACCAACTTAATTTTTTGAGCTTTTATGGCTTCTTCTTGAGGATTTAAATTTTTATCCTCAACATCAATTGTTACAGCTTCTCCATTATCATCTTTGAAAGAAGTATTTAGACTCATTGTATTGAGCCGTTTCTTTCTGATAAAATCGATAGTGTTATTGGTAGCTATTCTGAAGAGCCAAGTGGAAAAAGTGAAATCCTTTTTAAACTTATGGAGGTTCTTGAAAGCCTTAGCGAATGCTTCAATGGTCAGGTCTTCAGCATCATCTACATTTCTGATCATTTTTAAGATCATGTGGTATACAGGCTTTTTATACCGCTTCATTAAATCGGCATAGGCCTGTTCGTCTAGACCCGAAACTGCCGCGTCTATTAACTTGAAATCTTCTAATGCTTTTTTTGAGAATTGTTTACCTACTTCCATTCAACTTGCTTCGTTGCCAATGCCCTGATAGCTACTAAGGGATAATAAAAACAATAACAAAGATCTAAAAAAGGAAGTGCCCAAATTTCTATTTCTGTATTAAGTTTTCTACCCAATTTTTTAAGGATAAAATAGTTTATTGCAGTTCTGATTCCGAATGCCCACCATAGTGCTGAGGATTCTGGAATCATCAATATCAATGCAAAAAACAATCCCCATCCGACCACACAAGATAACGTAAAAAATGCCAAAAGCGTTTGGTCTTTTTGATGATAGTACTTCCCTGCTGATAAATGTCTTGTTTTCTGTTTTAAGTAAGTTTTTATTGATTGCTCAGGTTGAGATAAGGTGAATGAATTCGGCTGAATTACAACAGCTGAATTATTCGATTTAGCAATATGAGCAACCATTAAGTCGTCATCTCCTCCTTCAAGATTTTTTATGCTTTCCAAGAAGTTCAAGTCGTACTTTTCTTTCCGGATGAGCAAGTTTCTACCAACTCCCATATAAGGCTTACCCCATAAACTAAAACCCAAGTATTGTAAAGCCACAAATAAGGTCTCAAATTGAATGAATTTGTTCAACCAGCCCCTTTGTTTTTGATAAGGAGAATAACCCAGTACTAAATCTTTAGAGTCTGTTAAGCCAGTGACCATTGAGGAGACCCATAGATTTGATATTGGTTGACAATCGGCATCTGTAAAAAGCAAAAGGCTGTGCTCAGCGTTTTTAACCCCTTGAGTTAAAGCATATTTTTTGCCGGTCCAGCCTAAAGGCAATGTTTCAACATGAATTGGCTTGAGAAAAGAGTATTTAGCTTTCAGGCCTTCTAGAATGTTGAGGCTTTCATCGGTTGATCGATCATTAATTATAATTACCTCAAAGACTGGATAGTCTTGAGAGCTCAAAACTTCAATTAACTTAGGCAAATGCGGGGCTTCGTCTCTGGCTGCAATAATAATTGAAACGCCCGGTTGTTGAGCTGATGTTTTGGGTTGATCAGCGCTCAGTATTTTCCAGCCTAATCCGACAATAAATACCATTTGAATGGCGATTGTGATAATAAAGATCAGAAGAAAAGTGCTCATGTTGAAAACAATAGCTGCTAAAGAAAATAGAATTAAGCAATACTGCTATTTTTGTGGCTTGAAATTAAGTGAATGGATTTTAAGCTAGTAGCAGAGGATAAGGGTTCGAAGGCAAGGGCAGGAGTATTGAAGACAGCGCATGGCGAGATTCAAACACCTATTTTTATGCCTGTAGGTACTGCCGGCACCGTTAAAGCAGTACATCAACGTGAGTTGGAGGAAGATGTTAAAGCTCAAATTATCTTGGGGAATACCTACCATCTTTATATGAGACCAGGCTTGGAGGTGATCGAAGCTGCTGGAGGACTCCATAAATTTAATGGTTGGGAGAAACCCATATTGACTGATTCAGGTGGGTATCAGGTCTATTCACTCTCCGGCACTCGAAAAATTAAAGAGGAGGGCGTAACCTTTAGGTCTCATATCGATGGATCCAAACATGTATTTACTCCTGAAAATGTAATTGATACGCAAAGAACCATAGGTGCAGATATTATCATGGCCTTTGATGAATGTACACCTTATCCATGTGAGTATGGATACGCTCGTGAGTCTATGGAAATGACGCATCGCTGGTTGAAAAGATGTTGTGATCGTTTTGATGAGACTGAGGGTAAGTATGGTTATGACCAAACTTTCTTTCCTATTGTACAAGGAAGCACTTATAAGGACTTAAGAATTAAGTCTGCTGAAACCATAGCCTCATTTGGAAGAGAGGGTAATGCTATTGGAGGGTTATCTGTAGGCGAGCCACATGAAATTATGTATGAACAAACGGAAGTTGTTTGTGATATCCTTCCGAAGGATAAACCGAGGTATTTGATGGGTGTAGGTACTCCTGAAAATATTTTGGAGTGTATAGCCTTGGGCGTTGACATGTTCGATTGTGTGATGCCGACTAGAAATGCCCGCAATGGCATGCTCTTTACCTCCGAGGGAATCTTAAACATGCGGAACGAAAAGTGGAAAAACGACTTCAGTCCGATAGACCCTAATTTGGGAGGTTATGTTGACTCCTTCTATACAAAAGCTTATTTAAGACATTTGGTGGTTAGCAAGGAGATTTTAGCAGCTCAGATTGCTTCAATACATAACCTGTCGTTTTATTTATGGTTGGTAAATGAAGCACGAGAACAAATTCAAAAGGGCACGTTTGTTGATTGGAAGAACCAAATGGTGAAGAAAGTGAAGACGCGCTTATAATGAAAATTTTAGACCGGTACATTCTCATCAAATTCCTTACAACCTTTCTCTTTGTAGTAGGTATTCTGGTCTCAATCGTATTGATCATTACTTTCTCCGAAAGGAATGAAAGCTTTATTAAGAATGATGTATCTGCGTTCCTCATTTTTCAGTATTTTCTTGCCTACGCACCGTATATTGCGAACCTCATTACCCCAATAACGGTATTCATTGCCACAGTTTTTGTAACTTCTAAATTGGCCAATCATACTGAGATCATTGCCATTCTTAGTGGAGGGGTGAGTTATCCTAGATTGCTGAGACCATTTTTCATGGGAGCCATCATTATAGCCATTACCAGTTTCGTATTTACCGGCTGGGTTATTCCTGAAGCCAATAAATTCAGGGTGGCATTTGAGCAGGCCTACTTCGATCAGGAATTCAACTTCTCCGAACGCGATGTACACTTCAAAGTCAGCCCAACAACCTATGCCTACATATCATCTTATGACACACGTAGAAATATTGCTTACCGATTTACCTTAGAAGAGGTTGAGGGCACAACCGTTAATTGGAAGTTCTCTGCTAGACAATTGAAATGGGATACTGTGAAGCTTGGATGGGCAGCTAGTGAATGGAATTTAAGAAGGTTTAAAGATATGGGAGAAGACTATATCTACGAAAATCAAGATACCCTTCTCATTATTAACATGAAGCCAGATGACTTCGGTAATCTCAATAGCTTCGAACAGACCTTGACTATCCCAGAATTAGAGGGTTATATCGATGACCTTAAAATGAAAGGCGCAGATAACATTACTATTTACATTATTGAACGGTATGTAAGGTATATGTCTCCTTTCTCAGCTATCATTCTAACCTTGATAGGGGTTATTTTATCTTCCAGAAAAACTCGTGGTGGCGTAGGCTTTCAAATTGCCTTGGGCTTCTTGATTGCGTTCATTTATATCATTCTATTCATTGCTGCCAAAAGTAATGCAGAAACGGGTTCAACAAGCCCATTGTTAGCAGTTTGGTTTCCCAATATCATATTCTCCATTATTGGTGTACTTTTATACCGTCTCGTACCGAAATAATGGAAACCGCATCTGTAAAGGATTTTTTAAAACTTCATTTCATAGTGTTCTTGTGGGGTTTCACGGCCATTCTGGGAAATGAAATGAGCATCGATTCAACTGATGTTGTTTTGTATAGAACAGGTTTAGCAGCCATTGTCTTATCTGTTATCATGAGGTATAGGGATAAGACTTTTAAGTTTCCACCTAAAGCGATTTTTCATCTATTCTTAACAGGATTAGTCGTGGCAGCGCACTGGGTCACCTTCTTTGAAGCGGCTCGAATTTCAACGGTATCTGTTTGCCTTGCAGGAATGGCGACTACCACCTTTTGGACAAGCCTTGTTGAGCCTCTTTTTAAAAGGCAGAAAATTCAGGCATTTCAGGTTTTTCTCGGTCTTGTGGTGATTTTTGGTTTGTACCTCATTTTCAAGTTTGAGTTTAATCACGCTTTAGGACTTACCGTTGCGGTAATTTCGGCACTTCTGGCAGCCATATTTTCAGTGTTGAACTCCAAATTCACTCATAAATATCCGCCTTATGGTATTACGTTTTATGAGATGTCTGCCGCAACTATTGGGCTTTTAATTTTTATTCCAATTTATAAGTCAACCATTTCAGGAGAAGCCACATTCTATCAATTGCCAAATGCACGTGATTGGGGCTTATTGGTGCTATTATCAGGGGTTTGTACGGTTTATGCCTTTTCTGCTTCAGTAGAATTGATGAAAAGAATTTCTGCCTTTGTGGTTAATCTTACCATCAATTTGGAACCGGTATATGGTATTATTCTAGCACTTCTCATATATGGTGAGAAAGAAAAAATGAGTGGTGGGTTCTACTATGGTACGCTTGTAATTATTGCTGCCGTGTTGTCATACCCTGTAGTGAGGAGAATTAGAAGAAGGAAGCAGTTAAAGATTAAAGAAGCTCAGTAGTGGCTATATCTTTTTCCTTTTCTAGGCGCTTTCTTTAAACCTTCGAAGTCTATTTTAACAGCCTCTTGCAGCACTCTAACAACAAAGTGCAGGTGTGGAGTAGTACTGAAACCAGTATTGCCACTATATCCAATGAGTTGACCTATCTCTACCATTTCTCCTTCTTTAACATCGACTCCATTCGGCATAAGATGATCATAGCTTGCAACAGTTCCATCGTTATGATAGATCATGATTTTGTTGGCTTTATCAATATATTTTTCTCGATCTCTACCACCTTCATTACTGTCTTCTTTGGTGTATACAACTGTCCCGCCTCTGGCAGCATAGATAGGCGTGCCAATGGGCATTTTAAAGTCAATGGCGTATTTTGAGGCAATTGCGTTGTGTGAGAAGTTGCCGTTAAAACTTTGAATACATTCAAAGTTGGATCCTTTAGCAAAAGGTAAGCGATATTTAAATTCATCTGGCTTGGCATTCGGGCTTCCAAAAATGGCCTGAGCCTTTATCCAAGGGCTGATATCCGTTCGGTCCGTCCAATCATTCGTCATAATGTCAAATAACTGGATGGTGTCTTTGGGTTCGCTTAAAAACTTACTGACATCAATTCCTAGTGAGTCCAATGTAACATTAAGCACTAGGGGAGAGTAGGCTATATTAATTCCATAGAGAACGAATCTTCCGTTTTTCACCTCTTTATGAAATGTGACCTGAGCGTTTAAAGTATGGATGCTCAAGAACAGTATAAATAGGCTCAAAGAAAATTTCTTAGTCATGGAAAAAAGCAGTGTATTGATTGCCTTCAGTTAAAGATTCAACCTTACCTAGTTCTGTTTCGAACTTCACTTGGATTGTTTCCTGAGCCTGCTTGCCAGTGGTATATACTACAAAATGTAAGTGCGCTCCTGAGGCCCATCCTGTTGCTCCATTAATAGCTATTTTTTGACCCCGCTTAATTTGATCTCCAATTTCTACCAAAACACCATTTTGTTTTAAGTGAACATAGTCGGCCAATGTGCCATCTTCATGAAGAATAGTAACATAGTTTCCGTCATTCGCACAATTTGAGGAGGGGCAACCTCTATTTGAGTCTTCTTTTATTCTCACAACTATACCTTCTCTCGCGGCTGAAATGGTGTCGCCTTCAGGCATAGTGAAATCTAATGCATTGAGACCGCTGTGAGTTGTTCTACCATTATATCCTTGGGTGAGTATATAGGATTTTCCACTTGGGAAGGGGAGTTTGTAGGCATAAGAATCGTCATGCTCGGCAAAGGCGTTACCCATTCCAAAAGTATAACCAAAGCGATATGACCATGAATTGTCGGTAGGTTTTACAATGATGCTGAGTAAGTTTCCAGTGGTATTGGGTGGGAGCACATAGAAGTCTTTTAGACTTTCGGCAAGTGAAGCACCTTTTAAGTTCACCTCTAGCGACAAGGAGATGGGAAAAGGTTCATCATTATCAGCCAAGATTTTGACCTCATTTTCCTGATCGTCCACATAGACTTTTATCTTGAAATCAACCTCTTGAGCTTTTAAAGAACCAATGGTTAGTAGAAGGATAATTATGAATCGCATCGTTTTAAAATACGAATAAATGACCTAGAGTGATATGTTTTGGTAAAAGAACTTCTCTTGAAAGGCTGAAATGTCTGAAGGTTGTTGTTCAAAAAGGCCAAAAATACTAGAACCAGATCCGCTCATAGCGGCATAACAAGCGCCATGGTTGTAAAGCTCATTTTTAATCTCGACAAGGAGAGGCTCAGATTTGAATACCGATTCTTCAAAGTCATTGACTAACAGGTCTTTCCATAAATTGAAGTCTTTGGACTGTACAAGTTCTTTCAAATCGAATGTACTAGGTTTTGGAGTTACTCCTGCGTAAGCGGCTTGAGTTGAAATATGAATTCCAGGATGTATCAACAATAGATGCATGCCTTTTAAGCTAAGTTCAAAGGGTTCGAGCTCAGTGCCTGTTCCAGTAGCAAACGCTGGTTCATTATAAATGAAGAAGGGACAGTCGCTACCTAATTGCTCAGCATAAGTTTCCAGGAAACTGTCATCTAAAAAGAGCTGGAAATGCTGATTCAGTGCTTGCAGCATAAAGGCGGCATCAGAAGATCCACCACCCAAACCGGCACCAATTGGGATGTTTTTGAACAGGTGAATGTCTATTTCTGGGAGTTGAAAGTCTTTTTTTAGCAACTTATAAGCTCTCAATACCAGGTTGTCTTTTCCATCAGAAGGTATGGACGAGCCAGAAGATGTAAAAGTGCTTTTGTTTTGTGAGGGGACAAATTCTAAGGCATCCTTTAAAGGAATAGGATAGAAGCAGGTATTGATCGCATGATAGCCATTACTGAGTTTCTCAGTAATTTGAAGACCCAGATTAATTTTAGCGTTTGGAAATACCAGCATATAGGAAGCCTGAATATTTTGAAAACACTCTTCCTGCTTGGCAGGAAGAGTGTCTGTTATTAGTTAATCCTTTTTCAATTGCTCAATAAGTGCATCTGTAATGCCTGAGGATGAGAAACCTCCATCGTGCATTAAGTTCTGCATGGTCACCATTCTAGTGAAGTCTGAGAAGAACATTACGCAGTAATTAGCACAAGCTGCTGCATCTGCATTACCCAGGGGTGACATTTTATCGGCATAGTCGTAGAACACATCAAATCCACCAACACCAGTACCGGCAGTAGTCATGGTAGGGGATTGAGAGATTGTGTTCACTCTAACTTTTTTCAATCTACCAAAGCGTTCTCCATAACTTCTGGCAATAGATTCTAGCATAGCTTTCGCTTGAGCCATATCAGAATAGTCTGGGAATGAACGCTGTGCTGCAATGTAAGAAAGTGCCATAATGGAACCCCATTCATTCATTGCATCTAGCTTCTCTGCAGTTTGCATCAATTTATGAAAAGAGATAGCCGAAACGTCTAAACTCTTTACCATCCAATCGTAATTCAGATCTCCATAATCTCTGCCCTTTCTAACATTCGGACTCATGCCGATAGAGTGAAGAACGAAATCGAGTTTGCCGCCAAGAATTTCCATTGATTTGGTGATGAGGTTCTCCAAATCTTCGATTGAAGTTGCATCTGCAGGGATTACTTCAGCACCGCATTCTGCGGCTAGCTTGTTAATCTCGCCCATGCGCAAAGCAATTGGGGCATTAGTTAGGGTAAAAGAGGCACCTTCAGCATGAGCTGCTTGAGCTACTTTCCAAGCAATTGAGCGCTCATCAAGTGCTCCAAAAATAATTCCTCTTTTTCCTTTCAGTAGGTTATGTGACATAATGTTTGTTCGTTTTGCGGATCAAAAATAGGGATTTGGAATGAAATGGAGCTCATCGAAATCAAATTGCTTAAAATCCATGCAAATAATAATTGCCTTTGAGTACCCAATTGTCTGATCCTTGAGTGTTGAGCACCTCTGTAAAGTGTTCGTTAGACTTGCCTAGCTTAACCATAACTCGCTTGTAATCAGCACCATTCTTTTGAAAAAGAAAGTACTCGTCATTTTCCCTGATCAACTCCTCATTTTCAATTTGTGCTACCTCATTATCACTCACCACAATTCGAGCTTCAATGAAAGTACCTACTTTTAAATCGAGCGATTCATCCAAAAGGTGGCCGTGTACTCTTAATTTATTGTCTGAAATATCTGGATTGATCAAGTAAACTTCACCCTCAAATACTTCATCACTTCCAGGCAGATTGAATTCAATCCTTTGACCGATTTTAACCTTATTGGCGTCTTTCGCAAAAACATTCAGTTCTAGGTGCTTGTGATGTACATTGATGAGCTCGAGAATAGGTTGATCGAATGAAATGAACTGCCCGTTAGTCACCATCACTTTACTCACTTGTGCATCGAAAGGAGCAACAATTTCTATCGACTCTTTAGCTCCGTTTTTTTCAATCATTTCGGCTGTTATTCCAAGAAGCTTCAATTGTGAAGCAACACTCAAATATTTTGATTGAGCCATATTGAGTGCTCTTTGAATCTCGTTGATTTCTTTTGCCGAAGTGGCGTTAGTCAACTTCAACTGCTCTTTTCTTGCCAGTTCTTTAGTTTGAAAATCGATCTCAATGTTCGATTCTAGAAGTTGTTGCTGCAACACGATGAGGTTAGGATGAGAAAGCCTTGCCAATACTTGGCCTTTCTTCACTTTTTCACCCTGAATAATTCCCAAATAGGTGATGTTAGCAGCAATGTAACTGTGAATCACTTTTCGCTCCATCGGTGGTACATCAATTTGTCCAGTTGTAGAAATGGTTTGAATGAAAGGTTTTACTTGAAGTGAACCTACCACAATTTCTGCGGTATTTTTAACAGGTTCAACAGCAACTGATGACTCTGTTTCTTGCTCTTGTGCCTGCTGACAACCCATATTGGCCAACAAGACGAAAATTAGTAGGATGATATTCTTTTTCATGATTTTAATTTTTTGCAGTTAAGAAGTTCAGTTGAAGCTGTACCGCTACTAACTGTCTATATATTGATATTTTTTGATCAAAATAATTGATGTGGTCTGTCGCTAGTTTAGACCATTCAAAGGCATTGATGTCACCACTATTGAGCAGTGATTTAATACCTATCCAGTTCTCGTTCATTTTAGAGCTGTTCGGCAAGTAATCAAGCGTTTTTAGCAAGTGCGATTTATTATTGCTCAACTCGTTGATTTTGAACTCATAGTCTATAATTTCTTGGTTTTGCTGGTTCACTCTTGCTTCTTTTTCTAGTTCAATAATTCTGGCTTTTTGTTTTGGAGCGCTTGATATCAATGGCATGCTTATTCCTGCTCTGAATCCGCTCAATCCGTTGAGATTGACAATTCGTTGTTGGAAGTACCCCAAACTGATCTCAGGAGCGTAGACTGACTTGGCCTCTTTTACTCGACTATCGAACAGTGCTTGTTCCGCCTGATAAGTCTTGATGATATCGTTCGAAAGTGAATCTGGATTAGAAGTTAGCCATGTGTTCAAATCGAATGCTGCAGGGCTTCCACTAATCAATTGGCCACACCAGCCACTCAATTCAACTAGTGAGCTCTCTTGCTCTAGTTGAGCGTCAAGTTTGAGTTTATTGAGTTGTATGATGATGCTTTCAATGCTGAGTTGATCTTTTAGGCTTACTTCACCTATATCTCTTGCCTGTTTTAGCCCTTCGTTTAGAGATTCTAAATCGGGAAGCCATTGATCTAATTGGTCTATTACTTCCGAAGCAAAATACCATTTGAACCAGAGGCCTCTTACTTTAGATTCCAACCATCTCTCTGTCAGAACTTGGTTCTGCATAATATATTCAGTGTTGGCTTCTGCGGCTTTCTTCGCGGCACTCATTTGGAAGAGATTTCCGAGGCTTTGGTCTAGCTGCCAATGCCAGTCGTCCACTGCATCGTTAATTTCTCCATAAGTATAGTTGAACGAAGTGGCTCCTAACTGAAAAGTTGCTTTCTCCTTGCTTTTACTTTGCTCAATATTGAGAGCAAGGTTCTTGAAGTCAGGATGGCTTTCTTTAGAAAGCTGAACCACATCATCAATGCCAATTATGCGATCTTGCGCGTTGATGGATTGAAAACAAATTAAGCCAAGGAATATTACTGCGGCTTTTAAAAACACCTTTTTGTTGAACATAACATATAGGTTAGGTAGAATGAATAATGTGAGCAGGGTAGAGGAGATCAAGCCTCCGATTACCACAGTTGCCAATGGCTTTTGTACTTCTGCACCAGCGGTCACTGAAAGGGCCATCGGTAGAAATCCGAAAGCGGCAACCGCAGCAGTCATTAGTACCGGTCTAAGTCTGGCCAAACTGCCTTGAATAACCACTTCATCTATGGTGGTTTTGCCTTCTTTGCGTAATTCGTTGTAGTATGAGATGAGCACGATACCGTTAAGTACAGCCACACCAAATAGGGCAATAAAACCGATTCCCGCAGAAATACTGAAAGGCATTCCCCTTGCCCAAAGGGCAACTACTCCACCAATGGCAGACATTGGCACTGCTGAAAAGATGAGCGCGGCATACTTGACGGATTTGAAGGCGAAATACAATAGCACGAAAATCATTAGCAAAGCGGCTGGCACTGCAATACTTAGCCTCTTTTGAGCAGCCTCTAGGTTTTCAAATTGTCCCCCATAGGTTACATAATAACCGGCTGGTAGGTCTATTTCACTACTTATTGTCTCTTCGATTTCTTGTACCAAAGAGGCTACATCTCGATTCCTTATGTTTACACCAATAGTGATTCTCCGCTGAGCATTTTCTCTAGTAATCTGCATCGGTCCCTCAACTACCTTCTGATCAGCCAGTTCATTAAGTGGCACAAGGTCACCGTCCATGCTGGTAACGAAGAGTCTGTTGAGGTCGAGATTCTGTTTATATGATTCATCATAACGCAGTACTAAGTCGAATTTTTTCTCATTTTCGAAAACTACACCTGCTTTTTCACCGGCATAAGCCGTTCTTACCACTTGATTCACTTCATCAATAGAGACGTTATACTGCGCCAGTTTTTCTCTATTGATGTCTATTACCAGTTGAGTAAGTCCTTTAGTTTGCTCAACTTTTACATCGGCCGCTCCTGGAATATCTACTACGCTTGCTGCTACGTCCTGTGCTAACGAGGCCAACGTTTCTACATTCTCACCAAATATTTTTATCGCAATATCGGTTTTAGCTCCAGTCATCAATTCATTGAATCTTAATTGAATAGGCTGAGTAAATTCAAAAGAAGCCCCAGGCACTTGCTCGAGTTGTTCTTTCATAGCTGCAACTAAACTCTCCCTGTCCGGAGCAGATACCCATTCAGATTTATCCTTGAGGATAATCATGATATCTGCGTCTTCAATAGCCATAGGGTCTGTAGGGACCTCAGAAGTACCAATTTTAGAGACAACATGCCTTATTTCAGGGAAGTTGTCTAAGAGTATTTTTTCGGCATGATTAGCAGTTTTTACACTTTGCTGCAGTGAACTTCCCGGAGGGATAGACATTTGCATAGCCAAGTCGCCTTCTTCTAGGTTGGGAATAAATTCTGCACCAAGTGTAGAAAGCAAGTAGATTGTACCAGCCAGTGTGATTGTTATGATTCCTAGCAATATTCTAGGTATTTGAAGAGCTTTAGTGAGGACTGGTTTATATAAGTTTCTCAAGCCTGTCACCAGTTTATCTGAGAAAGTCTTATGCTCTTTAATGTTCTTTTTAAGCAGAAGACTGGTGATCATTGGTACATAAGTAAGAGATAAAATAAGTGCTCCGAGCAGTGCGAAACTTACTGTTAAAGCCATTGGCTTGAACATTTTTCCTTCCACACCTGTCAGGGTTATGACTGGAAGAAATACTACCAAAATAATAAGCACTCCAAAGGCAGCTGATTGGTAAATCTTGGAAGATGATTTCTTGATGATATCGTTCATTTCCACTTGACTTAGTTTTTTACCTACATAACCGATATAGATCACATGGAGCGCATTTTCTACAATAATAACCGCTCCGTCAACGACTATTCCAAAGTCTATAGCTCCGAGTGACATCAGGTTTGCTGAGACACCAAAGATGTTCATCAGTATGAAAGCGAAAAGCATGGAAAGCGGTATCACAGAGGCTACAATCAATCCAGCTCTCCAGTTACCGAGGAGGAGGAGAAGCACAAAGATTACTATGAGGCCGCCTTCAATGAGGTTTTTGCTTACGGTATCTATTGCCCTTCCTACTAGGTCCGACCTGTCTAAGTATGGCTGAATGGAAACACCTTCTGGAAGGCTTTTCTGAATTCTTTCAACCCTATCTTGAACATTTTTGATGGCAATAGATGAATTGGCTCCCTTCAGCATCAGCGCGATACCACCAACGGCTTCACCTTTTCCATCTTTAGTCATAGCCCCATACCGCTTAGGACTTCCCCATTTTACTTTGGCAACGTCCTTTACCAGAACTGGACTTTTACCTTGATGCTTGATAACTATGTTCTCAATATCTTCTATGGAATTAACTCTACCCTCAGACCTGATGTAATAAGCATTGGTGCTCTTTTCAATGTAACTACCACCACTGTTCTGGTTATTAACTTCCAACGCATTGAATACATCTGTAAGTGTCAGTTCAAAACCAGCCAATACCATTGGGTCTATGGCAACTTCATACTCTTTGAGAAAGCCACCAAAGCTGCTTATTTCAATGATACCAGGGATACCACTCATTTGCCTTTTGACTATCCAATCTTGAATAGTCCTTAATTCCATTGGGTCGAATTGATCTTCATAACCTTCTTCAACCTGAAGGGTATATTGATAAATTTCTCCAAGTCCAGTGGTAATTGGCATAAGTTCTGGAGTGCCAAGCCCTGCAGGAATTTCTTCTGCTGCCAAGTTTAATTGCTCTTGAACAAACTGCCGAGCATCTAGCTGCGACATGCCATCTTCAAAAACGATGGTAACTACAGAGAGTCCATATCGTGAAATGGATCTGATTTCAACGACTCTAGGGATATTGGCAACACTTATTTCTATAGGGAAAGTAATGAGTTGCTCTACTTCTTGTGGTGCAAGGGTAGGAGATGTGGTTACTACCTGCACCTGATTATTAGTAATGTCGGGTACTGCATCAATGGGTAACTGCTTCAAGGAGTAGATACCGCCAACAGAAATGGCAATGACCAACAGAAAAATTACGAATTTCTGTTCAACAGAAAAGTGAATGATTTTTTCAAACATGTTATAAAGAGATTAAATACTTAATCGATGTAAAAAGACCCATTGCTGGGTTTGAATTAATGGATTACACCAATGATGGAGGGCCTCGAAGAGGTGATTGATTCAGGAGGTCTGAATCTTTGATAGAAAAGATATAGGGCTTTTTGTGCTCTAAGGGTTCTTCAATGATTGGAGAAAAAGATAATGCAAAGGCTAAAAAAGCAAGATCAGGAAGGAGTGTCACATGATCGAAGCTATCATTTTGAAAATGCTCTAAATGTTCTTGTCCTAAATCTTGATGGAATACGAATTGAAGCCAGCTCAAAATGTCATTGCTGTTATCTACTTCTGAAATACTATGTGTGTATGATTGTGTTGCTTTATGATGCGTATGCGGAGTGATACTGTGTAGAAACAGTAGCAAAGTAGATAAACCAATAAGAAAGATGGCAATCTTGCGCATCACCAAATATAATCAAACTAATTCTTTGATTTTCATGAAGTATTAAAAATTATAGTTCCTCTTAACTCAAAAATAATGAATCTCTCATCACTGGTTTTAGTGAGTTCTTAAAAAACCCGTTGAACGTAAGATCGAAAACCGCCCCATTCTGCTAATGAAAAGTGAAAGAAGACATCTACTTTGATGCATATGATATTCAAGACAGTATCTGTAACTGCATGCAATCTATTACAAACAGTTACTTAAAATAACTTTAGATATGCTTAATCAATTCTTGTGCGGATTGATATGCCGTATCAGAAGCATCTTTACCTCCAATCATTTGAGCAATCTCCTTTAGTCTATCTTCTTCATTCAGTAGTCTGATTTGACTATTGGTTGTAGCCTCTGATTCATCTTTGTAAACAAAGTAGTGCGCAGAGCCCTTGGCTGCTATCTGTGGTAAATGAGTAATTGTGATGACCTGATGATTAGTGGCCATTTTTTGCATCATTTGAGCCATTTTAATGGCTATTTCTCCAGAAATACCCGTGTCTATTTCATCAAACACAATGGTAGGAAGGGCTGTTTTGTCGGCAAGAATATATTTCACTGCAAACATCAATCGTGAAAACTCACCTCCCGATGCGGCTTGTTTTAAAGGACTAGGCGCAATTCCCTTATTGGCGGAAAAGAGAATGTCTATGGAATCATATCCAGAAGTATTGAGTTCGGTTTGAACTCTCTTAATCTCAAGGCTTGCATTAGGCATACCCAAATCTGTCAGTAGCTCCTTGACCGAGCCACAAAACAAATCAAAGACCTTAGCACGTGACTCTGAAAGTGCCGCAGCGATGTTCTCCGCTTTTTCTAAAGATGCCTTTTCGGCTTTGGCAGCCATTTCAATGGCTTCATCTAAATTGCTCACACGAAGCATCTTCTGACCTAAGCCTTCATAAATAACGATTAGTTCTGCTATGGAAGATACCTGATGCTTCTGCTGTAACTTGAAAATTAGGTTGAGCCTGTCTTGACACTCCATTGTCCTTTCAGGGTCAACTTCCACTTTAGCGTCCTCATTCTCCAACTCACCAATAATGTCCTTCAATTCTATTGAGAGGCTCTCTATTCGCCCTTTAAGCTCTCCGTATTCTTTAGCATAGCTACTGATGGAGTTGATGGCAGATTTTAGCTCTTGCAACATAGAGGAAGCATTAAGCTCTGCCTGATCAGAAATCATTAAAGCTTCGTTGAGCTTAGTTTTTATCTCTTCGGCATGTTCAAGCTTCGAGAGTTCTTGTTCGAGATCATCTTGTTCGCCTTCGACTAACTGTGCTTTGTCAAGCTCATCGAATAAGAACTGGTTGTAGTCTGCCTCTTTACTGATTTGTGAGCCTTCTTCAATAAGGTCTTTATGTATCTTCTGTTTTTCCTTAAAAGTTGCGTAGGCTAGTTCGTACTCGCTTCTTATTGTCTTGTTGCCAGCAATAATATCTATGATTTGCAATTGATAGGTACTGCTACCTAAGGCAAGTGTTTGATGTTGGGAATGAACATCCATAAGGCTTAATCCTAGCGCTTTTAAGACGTCTAACGTGGTGGGAGTATCATTCACAAAGGCCCGTGACTTGCCATTGGCACTGATTTCCCTTCGTATGATACATTCTTCTTCATAGTCAAGATCGAAGTCTTGAAATAACTGATTGAGCTCGTAGGCCTTGATGTCAAAAACACCCTCTATGATGCATTTACGACTTTCATCAAACACAACTTTCGTTTCTGCTCTTTTGCCCAGTAATAGGCCTAGGGCACCGAGCATAATTGATTTACCAGCACCTGTCTCACCCGTAATAATATTAAGGGTTGAAACGGGATTGATTTTCAATTGCTTGATGAGGGCGTAGTTTTCAATGGAAAGGCTCTTGAGCATAAAGCAAAAGTATCAATTCAGCCCTGTCGAAACAATACTAGTTTTGAACGATTTTCTGG
Organism: uncultured Roseivirgaceae bacterium; assembly: GCA_964350505.1. GTDB lineage: Bacteria > Bacteroidota > Bacteroidia > Cytophagales > Cyclobacteriaceae > Roseivirga. The sequence continues at coordinate 28,263 of CAYGKL010000002.1, forward strand.
TATTTCGATCTTCGGGTAGGATCTAGTTTCAGTAGTTCGTTATAAACTTCTCTTCTTATTGGCATCGGTCCTTGGGAGAAAATGTTCACTAACTCGTCATTTTTCGCATCGAGAAAGGAAATAACAAGAATGGAATTGGGAAGGATTGAGTTGACCTGCTGAATGTTTTTCAATGCTTCAAGTATATTCGCCCTGGCTACTTCTGGTTCGCTTTGAAAAATATCTATTCCATTCAAGTGGTAATCATAGATGGCTTGTCTTACTGGTTCATACTGACCATTGGTAAGCAGGTTCTCAACCAACCAATATCGGTTTCGTCTACTTTGAAATTGTCCCCAACCAGCACCACCAGAATTCTGAGAACTGTTTACAATGATAAGGGCGGTTTGATAATGAGGGGTTCCTGCCATGGGACTAAACGAATCGTAATCTATGCCTATGGCTATATAGGCGTAAAAAGAGAGGAGGGAAGTAAGGTTATTGGTAAAGGTGTTTTCATTAAACTGAAGTGGTTGCGATTGAGTGAATTCGAATTCCCAATCGCGGTCAGCAAAATTGAGTAAAAGAGTTTCATAGGTCGAACCATACACTGGTCTGACAACTTGCACTTGTGCATTAGCCCTGAACTGGCCTATACTTGGCTGGTCTTGAATTGTCAGTACCAAATTGGCCTTTATTTTTTCATTGTTTCTGAACTGATCATCTGTCCATTTGGTGTCATTGAGAAATCTTTCAAAAGACGTCTTCATTTCATCAAAAATGGCTCTCTCTGTTGTTTGAACCACATCGGCATTGATGCTAACAGTAAAATTGAGTTCCTGACCTTTTAGGAGAAAAAGGCAGTCGAAAAACAATAAAACAATTAGGCTAAATTTTTTCAAGGAGGCTTTTGATAATGTCTTTGGCAACTTCTGTCTTAGACTTTAACTCAAAATGTTGAATATTATTGGCTTTGTCAATGAGTGTAATCTTGTTCGTGTCGTGGCCAAAGCCTGCGCCAGTATCTTGCAGTGAATTAAGAACGATTAAATCGAAGTTTTTGCTCTTGATTTTTCCTTTAGCATTTTCAATCTCGTTGTTGGTTTCCAAGGCAAAGCCAACATTCAATTGATTAGGTTTCTTCATTGCACCAAGTGTTTTGGCTATGTCTATGGTCTTAGACATAGCAATTTCAAAACTATCAGTGGTTTTTTTGATCTTTTGCTCTGCTTGATGACTTGGCGCATAATCCGCTACCGCTGCAGCAAAAATATTAATGTCTGAAGTAGAATAGGCTTTTTCACAGGCTTCAAACATCTCTTTTCCACTTTGAACATTTACCCGAATAATAAGTGGGTGGTTAATTTGCAAATGGGTAGGGCCTGAAACTAAAGTAACTTCAGCTCCACTCTTAGCAGCTTCTTCTGCTAGTGCATAACCCATTTTCCCCGAAGAGTAATTACCGACAAATCTAACTGGGTCTATAGCCTCATAAGTCGGTCCGGCTGTTATTAACACTTTTTTTCCTGCTAATGGGGCTTGCAGAGTAAAGAAATTGTTCAGTGTTTCCACCAAAGCCTCAGGCTCAGCCATGCGTCCTTGACCTACCAGACCGCTAGCTAATTCTCCATGGGTTGCTTCAATTAGAGTGTTGCCAAACCTTTCCAACTTTTGAATATTAGCAGTCACTGATGGATGCTGATACATGTCCAGATCCATAGCAGGTGCAAAAAGTACTGGGCATCTTGCAGAAAGGTAAGTTGCTAATAAAAGATTGTCACACAATCCATTAGCCATTTTAGCAAGGGTATTGGCGCTGGCAGGTGCTATAACCATGGCATCTGCCCAAAGACCGAGCTCAACATGATTGTTCCATTCTCCAGCTTTACCTTTGGTAAACTCAGAAAGAGCTGGGTTTTTGGAAAGTGTTGAAAGGGTAAGGGGCGAAATGAATTCTTGTGCCGCGGAGGTCATAATAACCTGCACTTCGGCACCTTCTTTCACTAATAGCCTAACGAAAAAAGCAGCCTTATAAGCTGCTATACTTCCGGTTACACCGACAATTATTTTCTTTCCTTTCAACATGAAAGATTACTTATCCTCAACTTCGGCTTCTTCGGCCTCCTTGAATCTAAAGTAGATTTCACCGTTTACAAATTCTTCGATTGCCATAGCTGTTGGCTTTGGCATTCTTTCGTAGAATTTTGAAATTTCAATTTGCTCTCTGTTTTCGAAGATTTCTTCCAAATTGTCAACGGTAGAAGCGAATTCGGCCAATTTGCCATTTAACTCTTCTTTAACGTTGCCTGCAATTTGCTTTGCTCTTTTTGAAATGATTGCTACTGACTCATAGATATTGCCCGTTTGAGCTGCTATCTTATCAGTATCTCTAGTAATGATTGATGGACTTGCTGCCATATTAATCTGTTTTCAGTTTATTTAATTCTATTATTGAAAGGGTGTAGTAGTCCTGAACTTCTGATGTGTACTGACTTTCAGGGTACTTCTCCTTAAATTCTCTATATAAATCTAACGTTTTATCGAAACGCTCTTTTCTTTTTCCAACAACACTGTTGTCTGCTAGTTTGTAACTGGTTTCAACACTTAAGAACAATAATTCCTCATTGTACTTAGAATCTGGATAATCTTCTTTAAAAGACTCAAAAGTAACGAGCGCAGCTTCTAAATAGTTTCTGTAAGATAAGCCAGTTGTTAGTTTGTAGTACAGTTTTGCTGTTTGATAAGCCTTAGTTTCAAACCTAACTTGTAGCTCATCTATTAAATCATTCGCTTCCTGGTAGCGCTGAGATGCAGGATATCTATTTAGGAAATTCTGCATCGCCACGACTGCTTGTTCAGAGCTAGATTGATCTAATTCGGCATCAGGTGAACTCAAAAATAAGGAATAAGCTTCCATAAATTGAGCTTCCTCTGCTAAAGGACTTCTTCCGAAGGTGGTATAGAATTCTTTAAACTGATAAGATGAAAGTTGATAAAAACCTTGGTAGTATTCAGAATAGGCCCAGTAGTATCTAATTTTTTCAGCTTGCTCGTTGCCTCTGAAGTATGGGTAAATGCGCTCAAAAAGGATTTTGGCTCTATCATATTTACCTCGCTCATAAAAAGCGATGGCCCCATCGTAAAGCTCATTATAGTCATTTGTGCGTTCCAGTTTCGCCAAACTGTTCGAGCAGCTTGAAGAAATACTGAAAATCGCCAAAATCAATAAGAAAAGAGGGGACTTTTTCATTAGCCTGCAAAATTACCAGTTATGTTAGACATTTCCAATTAAACGAAGGTAAGCAGAAGGAATTTCAATAGACAAACATGAGAATAAGATTAACTCTTTTTAACCCGTGGCTTATCTATCGTATCTAAGGTGTCGGGCTACTTGGCGCAATTCTGGTTTTCTATCAACATTCCAAATAAAGCCTCTAAGTCTCTTATCTATAGGTTCAATTTCAAATTCTGGTTTTACTTGCCCGTCAACTTCTCTGTAAGTTCTAATTTCAGTTACTGCACTTTTTTCAAAGTAGAGCGCCATGTTTGAGCACTTAATCTTATTCATAGACATAGCTCCTGTTGCCTCTTTAATATGGTAAATGCTTTCTCCATTACCGCTTACATCTGTTTTACTGATATAACTATCTTCAAAGAATACTACCATATTTCTACCTTTCACTTGATTGTAATTTCCCGCGCTATCTCTTTGAATCACAAATGAGTTCTTTGTAAGATTCATACGGTCTATTTTACTTTCTCTTATTTCAATATTAAGAGAGTCCGCAGTAATCTGACTGTCCTGAGCCCAAATGACTGGATCTTGAAACATGTAAATGGTTGAATCTGAAAAGTTGTAACTCACTGAATCCGCAACACCTTGCATGTTTGACTTGAACATTTTTACATCGTGGTATGCAGTTAGGTATTTATTTGCCTCATCCGATTGGTTAGAGAAAAGAGTGTCAGCACTCATAAATAAAGAGTCGCCTTCTAGCATCTTTCTCAAATAAGCATTTTTATACACCAAAGCGGTTTTGCCGATCTTATGGTAATTGCCTTTTTCTCCAAAAATTGTCAAAGAGTCTGGCTTTGAGATCATCTTAATTTGTTGACTAGCGGTGTATAGCTTAAGGCTATCATTGGCTACAATCGTATCAGCCTCAATATAAAAGTCAAGGCTATTGATGTTGCCTTCGTAGATTTCTGAATAGCGTTTTTTCTTATTGTAAATCAGACCTTTATTCGTCCTTAGGGTGTCTGCGTCTGATGTTATTCCAATCGTTCTGCCTTTTGTTCTGGCCAAAGAGGATAAAGTATTGTAGTAGAGGGTGTCAGTTTCTAAATTGAAATCAGCGTTGACCATTACCACATTTTTGAAAAACTCAGATTTTTTAGTTGCTGTGTAATAGTAGCCAAAGTCAGATTCAAGCTCGTTCTGAGCATCAATCAGCTTCCCTCCGTTAAAGTAATTTCCAACACTTGTATTTCTATCATAATCCAAATTATCGGTATAAAGCGTGACACTATCATCCTTCATAATCACTTTGCTTCTGAGTTTTGCAACTCTCGAATTGCCATCATATTCTAGGTAGTCACTTTGAATGTCTAAGGGGTCAACAATGTCTATGATTTTTACATGCCCAAAAGCTCTAGCAGAGTTAGTCAGTTTATTCAAGTAGGCTGAATCACAATAGATGGTAGTATTGCCTTGAATTAAAACAACGCTATCTTTCAGCTTCTGAACGCTCTCATTGCCGATTTTCTCTAGAGATAGCGTGCCCGCTCTTTTGAGAGAAACAGTAGTTTGCCCCATTACAATGGAGGTGAATAAAAGGAAGGAAAAATAGAATGTGAGTCTTCTCATTTTATAGGAGGCGCAAAATTAGCGATTTGTGCTATTTTTGAACCATGTACGATCGCTTTTTGCAATTCATCAAAAAACATGCCCTTATTGAAGATGGTGATCGAATGCTGTTGGCGGTAAGCGGTGGAGT
>CAYGKL010000002.1:33338-37208 GCA_964350505.1 uncultured Roseivirgaceae bacterium
TACAAAGGTGGCGTTGGCTCACCATGGAGATGACTCCATTGAAACTTTCTTTCTAAATCTTGCCAGAGGAACATCTTTGAAAGGATTGCGAGGCATTCAACCTAAGAATGGTAAACTCATTAGGCCATTGTTGCAATTTTCTAAAGAAGAGCTTCTTAACTATGCCAAAGTTGAAGGTATTCAATGGAGAGAAGATGCCAGTAATGAGGAGAGTTATTATAAAAGAAACCTCATCAGGCATGAATTGACCCCAATATTTCAGAAGCTGAACCCTAGTTTTGAGAAAGTAATGGCTGAAACTTTGGAGAAACTTGAGGCTCGTTATCAAACCTCTGAAAAGCACTATGAGAAGCTAAGGTCAGAGTTAATTGAAGGGGAGGATGAACTAAGGATTAATATCGATTTACTTAAGAAGCTGTGTAATCATCCATATGACGCTTATGAAATTCTGAGGCCTTTTGGCTTTAACTATTATACTATTCAAGATCTGTATCAATCCATAAAGGAGCATTCAACAGGAAAAGTCTTTCGAGGAACCAATTATAATCTTTTGATGGATCGAGGGTATTTACTGTTGGTTGCGAATATTGAGGAAAACCAAAAACCTAGCAGCTTAATTCTCGATGTGGCTGATACTATTTTGGCTATCGCTGGAACAACATATGAAGTGTCGCAGCTTAAAAAAGAAGAGTGGGTGTTAGATAGAAATTCGCAGAATGCAGCATTAGACTTTGAATTGCTTCAATTCCCTATGAAGATTAGGCCATGGGAGGAGGGAGATATATTTCAGCCATTGGGCATGAAGGGTCAAAAGTTAGTGAGCGATTTACTGATTGATCTAAAAGTATCACTTTCAGATAAAGGAAAAGTGATGGTGTTAGTTTCCGGTGAGAAAATTGCGTGGGTTGTTGGCTTAAGAATTTCTGAAGTGTTTAAAGTCACAGACAATACCAAAGTGATTTGGCAAGCCCGTCATCTAGATTAAACCGTTAATCAAAATAAATTGGTAAACATCTTCGACTGAATTTCTTTTAGAAAGTTGGCGTGTTAACTTTGCCACGTTTGTAAGAATTAACCCCAAAAACCATGAAAGTAACTGTAGTAGGTGCCGGAGCAGTTGGTGCCAGTTGTGCTGAGTATATTGCTATCAAAGATTTCGCATCTGAAGTAGTTTTGATTGACATTAAAGAAGGTTTTGCTGAAGGCAAGGCAATGGACTTAATGCAAACAGCTTCATTGAATAGTTTCGACACCAAAATAATCGGAACTACTAACGATTATAGCAAAACTGCCAATAGTGATGTAGCTGTTATTACTTCTGGAATCCCTCGTAAGCCAGGTATGACACGCGAAGAGTTGATCAGTACAAATGCTGGTATTGTAAAGTCTGTAGCTGAAAACCTGATCAAGCATTCTCCTGAGGTAATCATCATTGTGGTTTCCAACCCAATGGATACTATGACTTACCTTACTCATAAGGCAACAGGTTTACCGAAAAATAGAATCATTGGTATGGGTGGAGCTTTAGATTCTGCTCGTTTCAAATATAGATTGGCTGAGGCACTAGATGCTCCAATATCTGATGTTGACGGAATGGTGATTGGTGGACACAGTGATACTGGTATGATTCCTCTCACTAGATTGGCTACAAGAAATAGTGTACCTGTTGCTCAATTCATTAGCGATGATAGAATGGAGGAAGTGAAACAAGAGACTAAAGTTGGTGGAGCTACCCTAACTAAATTGTTGGGTACTTCAGCATGGTATGCACCAGGCGCAGCGGTATCGGCAATGGTTCAGGCGATTGCACTTGATTCTAAAAAGATGTTCCCTTGCTCATGCATGTTAGATGGTGAGTATGGCCTAAGTGATATTTGTATTGGTGTCCCTGTCCTTATTGGAGCCAATGGGGTTGAAAGTATTGTAGAAATTGAATTAAGCGCTTCTGAGAAAGAAGAGTTAATCAATAGTGCCGATGCAGTAAGAAAAACTAACGGATTGCTTTAAAACCTTGGTTATTAATCTTTGCCAATAAATGTAGTTGCTGAGGATTAACCGATATTTAAGAAGCCTGTGAATTAATTTTCACAGGCTTTTTTGTTGCTGCAGTGGATTTATCTTCTCCAAATGATTGCCCTGAATGGTCATGGCTTTTAAGGGTTTAGTGGTAGGAATTTCAGGTGCTGAAAAGGTAGGTTTCGTAAATCAAACGATTGCGTCTAATTGTTAGGTGATTTTGTTTTTTGTAAATGATTGATTTTCAATGGAATGGTGTTTTATAAAATTTAGAATCATTCTAAATAATGAATGAAATAGTTGAAATTTCAATAAAAATGAAGTTTCAGATACCGCAACTTGGGCAGTCGGAGGCCAAAAAAAATATTTTTGTTTAACTTTTTTGCCTATCCCTTAAACAGAATACCTTCTCGTACGGTTCTGACCTCCGTAAATCAAAAAACTTAACTATTATGATTTTAGCCCTAGAAGTTGCAAATCTTGATAAGATTATCAACGCAGACCCAATCGCCATTACCTTCTTTATAGGATACATGGCCATGTTCGCCTCCGCAGTCTTCTTCTTTATGGAAAGAAGTTCTGTAGAAGGAAAGTGGAAACTTTCTTTGTTAGTATCTGGACTAATAACAGGTATTGCTGCTGTACATTATTACTACATGCGAGACTTTTATCTTGCTACAGGTGAGTCACCAACTGCATTTAGATATGTAGACTGGACACTCACAGTACCATTGATGTGCGTAGAGTTTTACCTATTAACGAAGCCATTTGGTGCAAAAGGAAGTACCCTTTTTAAATTGATCCTAGCTTCTGCATTCATGTTAGTGACTGGATTTATAGGTGAAACCTCAGGAATTGATAATAACATTCTTTGGGGTGTATTATCAACAGTAGGGTACCTATACATCGTTTACGAAGTGTTCATTGGCGATGTAGCAAAACTAGCTCAAGGGTCTAACTCAGAGGCCTTAAACAGAGCTATGTTCTTATTGAAAATCTTCATCACCCTTGGCTGGTCAATCTATCCAATCGGATACATGGTGCTTCCAGGTAACTTATTATCAGGTGCTTTCGAAGTAAGTAGCATTGATTTGTTCTACAACATTGCTGATGCTGTGAATAAGATTGGTTTTGGATTAGTAATTTATTCTGTGGCGGTGAAAGAAACTGCTAAGGCTAGATTAGCAAATGCATAGTCTATTTGATTATAATAAAGGAAAAGGGGGTGAATAGCCCCCTTTTATTTTGATGACCCAAAACTTCGACTACATTATCATCGGTTCAGGTTGTGCTGGCCTTTCTTTTGCCTATCATTTGGCAGAATCAAAATTACTTGCTCATAAGCGTGTATTGCTACTTGATTCCGATAAGAAAACCAAGAATGATAAGACTTGGTGTTTTTGGTCAAAAAATCAGTATCCCTACCAATCGGCTCAAAAGACATCTTGGAGTAAACTCGAATTCAAAGCCGATGATTTGCTTGTCCAACATGAGCTAAATGCCTATCAATACTGTCACATCAATTCTTTGGAGTTTTACTCTGAGGTATTTGAGAAGTTAAATGGGCTGGAAAACTTCGTCATCAAAACTGAATCTGTCAGTCAAATTACAGAGCAGAATAGCAAAGTATTTGTAGAAACCGAGAAGGAGACATACACTGCTGACTTTGCCTTCAATAGTGTGATGTCACTTCTGAAAGGAGCATTACCTAAGCCGAAACTTTTTCAGCACTTTTATGGCAAACGTATTAAAACTACGGCTCCTTTTTTTAAGAATGCCCATGTGAAGCTGATGGATTTTAGCTTACCAAATAAAGATACTGTTCAATTCGGCTATATCCTGCCATTTTCGGAT
>CAYGKL010000002.1:37308-42217 GCA_964350505.1 uncultured Roseivirgaceae bacterium
GAAGAAGGTAGACCATTCAATAGAGGGTTAGGGCCCTCTAGATTTAGATTTTACGATAAGATTTTGCTGGGCATAATTTTAAAGCATCCAGAAAAAGTTAAGCCGATCATGGAGAAACTTTTTAAAAACAATTCAATAGAATTGATACTTAATTTCTTGGATGAAAAGACACAGATAAAAGATGATATCAAAATTTTTTTAAAACTGCCATGGGCTCCATTTTTAAAACAACTTTTTCTGAAGTAACTCATTTCTATCCTGTAACTAGGATAGCGATCGTATTGACAGCATTAGTCTTTTCATTTCAAATTATCCCTGAAACTATAGCCAATATTGTAGCTATAATTTTTGTCATCACAATAGGCCTGATGCATGGAGCAACGGATCATATTCTTTACGTGAATAGTGAAAAGGCCACTTTTAAATCGAAAATCCCTAAACCCTTCATTGTAAAATACCTACTCATTTTAGGAGCTATGGGCATCGTGTGGTTACTGTTACCCACATTGGCACTCGTCTTTTTTCTTGCTATTTCAGCGTATCACTTTGGACAGACACAGTTACAGTATATTCCGGTATCGGAAGGCTCTTACTTTAAAAAAGCACTCTATTTATCATGGGGGCTACTTATGTTATCACTTATTGTTTTATTGAACCTTCAGGAGTCTAAATCATTAATCAGTTCTGCCATTCCGGCAATGGATCTCATCTGGCTCGATGCTGAAACTAGTCAAGTGATAATTCTTACCGCGGGGGGGGTATTTCTTGCTATTTGCAGTCTGCTTTATAGGTATTTAACCCTCACAAGCATACTTTTTGAAGTTTCAGAGATCCTGATCATCAGTTTGCTGGCCTATGAGAGTAATCTAATAGTCTCCTTCGGGATTTTCTTTGGTTTATGGCACTCATTAAGAGCCTCTCAAGTTCAAGTAGACAAGATTAATGGAGTTCAAAATTATAGTTTTCAGACATTCATACGTGAAAGCTTGCCCTTTACCATCATCAGTATTTTGGGTATTGCATTCATGATTTTGATAGCTAGCTATTTTGAAAGTGCTATACGTATTGAAATGCTTTTCTTGGTGGCTATTTCAATGCTTACTTTGCCTCATATGTTTATCTACGAAAGGTTCTATGACTATTTCGATAAACGTAAGCTATAATGAGAGCATGATGAATCGGAATGCGTTTATTAGAACATAGGTAAGAATACTTAACATCTTATTGGTTGGGTTACCGTTCAAAAAGAACCTGATTCTTTTCATCTAGAATTCTAAAATTGCTTTGCTCTAAAATAGAAATCTCCTCACTCGTTTTTAGGTTTCCTTTTTCTTGGTTGAAGAAAATAAGCACACCTTGCTCGTATCCTTTAAGCTTATTTTTTTTGCCTTTGGCTATTTCAATCTCATTGAGCTTTTCGCCTTGTCCATAGGCATTCAAGCCAACTTTGAATTGCACTTTAACATCACCATTCTCGAAATACTCAATATAATCGCCATATAATTTATTTAATGTGTAATTCCTAACGCTTCTTATTGAGCCATCGGTATAGAACTCCTTTGCCTCACCGTGTAGTCGGCCATCTAGTGCAGCGTAAGTGAATTTTAACACATCGTTTTCGTAATAATCTATGATTTCACCAGTGATGGGTCTGTCATTGTGCTTGTACATTCCCTCTAAGAAACTTACTTCTGAAATCAGAATTTTGTCTGCAGCTTTATCGGCAGAGATGATAAAAACAATAAGACAAAAGAATACAAGATTTTTGAGTTTGCTCTTCATAAATTTGTTCTAGAAAATCAGTTTTGACAACGATGATTTTCAGGTTTTGGTGTTTGGTATGGTTTATTAAATTACTTGGTTAAATATAAATTTTACAATACAGGAATCCGCTTTGTAGACTATCTTTTCATCCCTTTAAATTAACAAAGTCGGCAAAGGTGTAGTCAGATATCTTTTTGTCCAAATAAAAATTATCAAAATCAGTTTTAACTAAATAAATCGAGACCTTTCAAGTATAAATAGTTGTGAAGTGTCTTTCACTTATTGTTATTTCAAATCATAATTCAAATTGAAAGCCAAAGCTTACATATCTCTCCTTTTAATTCTGCTCTCTTCAGCAGCAGCTTACTGGTTCTTGGTTGTGAAACGATCAAATGCCAAAATAGAACACTTTCTCCCTGAAACTAGCTTGTTTGTTTTTCATGGTAATAACTTGAAAAGTTCCCTTTCTGGAATTAGGGCATTCGATTGGTTTGAAACCTTGGAGACAATTCCTTTTTTGAATCAATTGAATAGTTGGTCAAGTAAAGTGGATTCATTGCAAGAGAGTGGTGCATTGAAGTCTAGCATCACTGAATTACCTTTTTGGATTTCCTTTCATACCACTAGTAGCGAGGAAATTACTCCTTTATATATTGTTAAGTCCAAAGGGTTTGAATGGAATGAACAAAGCATAGTAGGTATTTTAGGTACGCTAACGGATGAATCTTTCAGTACAGAAATACAGGTATTTAATGGCTATGAAATGCTCAATGCCAAAAGTGAAGGCACTGAGTTGGTTATGCTTATTCAAGGTGAGTTTCTGGCCATCTCCGAGAAAAACTTGCTTGTCGAAGATGTTGTAAGGGCCTTGGAAACCGAACCTAGTAGGTTAGTAGATAAGTCGTATAAAGAAAAGTCTAGTGCTGGACTTGAATTGATCTTGAATACTAAAAGATTAAGTGAGCTAAGACAAGTATTCTTTAAAGAGGTGTTAAAGTCAAATGTTGCAGAACTGAATGCAGTTGCCTATCTCGACATTAATTTCCTGAATGAAGGGATTGAAGTTCGTGGCTCCATCAATCAGCCTGTCGTTTCAGGAACAAATGAAACAATGATTTTTGGTAAGAACCTGATCCCGAATAGCTCCACTGACTTCAGTTGGGAGCCCATTCAAATAAAGATGGATGAGTTCAAGCCTCTGCTGAAAGGGGAGTTGCTTAGCGTTTCGCTGGATATGAATTTTACCGATGTTTCAGAGGTGTTTATCGTAAACACTTCAGATACTGTCGATCTGCGGAGAGCGTTAGAAAAGCTGTCTGAGGCAAAAACCAACATTCAGGATTCTACGAGTTACAGAGAGTTCTACTTGAGTACCTATTTAGGGTATATTCAGCAGGCAGATTTTGTAGAGCAATTAACGGGTGTTCAGACAGGTATGGGTGAGCCATATTTTGCCATTTTTCAAAATAGCTTGTTGTTGAGCGATAATCTTGATGCCCTGAAAACCATCATGAATGAATTCGATAATGAAGCGACTTGGGGTAAATCAATTGACAAGAGGAGGATTTTAGATGACATTATTCAAGAGACTGATTTTACGGTTTTTAATGAGTTTGAGTATGCCTCCGAATCAATTTTAGGCAATCTGAAACCTAAATGGAAAGATTTCCTGAATGATAATGTTGCCTTAACTTCTATCTTAAAAAGATTTCAACTTCAGCTCAATGCCAGTAATAATAATTATCTGGTTAGCTCAATGGTTAATTTTAACGAAGCAAGACCTATTGTTACTTCTAATGCCAATACATCAAATGTTGCATCAGATTTAATCGTAAAGGCGAATGTTTTTGCAGATACTTTACTCACGACAAAGCCTTTTGTAGTAAGAAACCATGTGAACTCTAGCTTTGAGGTCATATTTCAAGATGCTGGACATTCGCTGTACTTGGCTTCAAGGCAAGGGGAAATACTTTGGAAAACTCAGCTGGATAATCAGATACTGGGCCCTATCCATCAAGTTGATTACTATAATAATAAGAAGCTCCAATACCTATTCTTTACAGATTCTCTGGTTCATCTAATTGATCGAAATGGCGCAACTGTAGAGGGCTTTCCAAAAGCCTATTCAGCACCAATGAATATTGAGGGAAGTGCCTTAATAGATTACGACAATAGCAAGAGGTATCGTTACCTCACTAAAGATAAAAGAGGCAACCTGAGCTTGTTCGATAAGGAAGTAGAACCCTTAGAAGGCTGGAGTCCGAAAGCTCTTGAAGGTTCGCTAGTTCAAACACCTTTTCACGTAAGAGTAAGAGGTAGAGATGCCTTTGTTGCAGTAGAAAATACGGGTGAGATTTATCTATTAAACAGAAGAGGTGAAGACTATACGGGCTTCCCTCAAAAATTTGATCAACGCTTTAGTGGTGATGTGGCGCTTTTGAAAGGCCCCAATTTTGCCGGAACTGAGATAGCCGTGATAGGTCAAGAAGGAGAACTGATTAGAGTTAACCTAGAAGGGAAAGTCACTCAGAATAAGCAACTCTTTAGGCCAAGTACCAACAGTAAATACGCTATGGTAAGCGATGTATTGGAAACTGGCTATCGAGTGATTAGGAATGATATCAGTTCAATTGCCTTCTATGACATGTTGGGTGAGCAAGTCTTCGAAATTCCATTTCAAAATTCAGGTCAGTTGGAGGTTGAATTCTACAACTTTAGAAATGGTAAGGAATTGTATGCCGTTAGGGAGTTGCAGCGCAATGAGTTGTATTTATTCAATAATGAAGGTCAACAATTATGCCCAGCTATACCATCATCTGAGAGAATGAGTATTCTATTTTATCAGAATTTATCAGAGTACGAAGTCTTTGTTAACTTCGCAAATCAATTGAATATCTATGCCATCAATGCTCAATAGGTTCGTGAAATACGGTTTGTTCCTTGGAATGATTTTCTGGGTAGCTACAGATTTATCTGCACAGTCAGATTCATTGCCAGATTCTTTTACTAACCCATACGAGGTAGTTTATAACCATCTCAATTTTCTCCAAGAGGAGAACTACACGCCAGCACAAGCAGCAAAATCATTATTTAAAAGTGATAGAAGTCAGAAAGAGATCAATAATCTGGCAGTTGAGTTAAAGCA
>CAYGKL010000002.1:42317-67020 GCA_964350505.1 uncultured Roseivirgaceae bacterium
TTAAAAGTGATAGAAGTCAGAAAGAGATCAATAATCTGGCAGTTGAGTTAAAGCAAATTTTGGACGGCTCAGGCAATTATATCCGCCTTGAGGATATTCCAAAAACTGCCAATCACTTCGATTCACTCACTAGAAGGAACAGATACATTTTAACTGATGAGTTTCCTGAAATTTATATTCAGAAGTATGAAGATAAATGGCAATACTCTGAATTTTCTGTGGGTCAGATAGATAGGTTACATAAGAAGGTATATCCATTTGGCACTGATAAACTTTTAAACCTTCTGCCGAACCTGGGTACCACAAAATATTTAGGACTTCATTTATGGCAATATTTGGGAATCTTCATTCTCCTTACTCTCGGCTTTTTCATTCATTTGATTTTCACAGTAGTTCTAAGAAAAATTTTATTCGGCATTCTTCATAAATATGGTAAGATAGACTTAGCGAATCAGTTCCTTAACCCCGTTGTTAAGCCATTCAGTCTGATGATTATTGGAATTTTCGCCAGTATTCTAATTCCTGTTTTACAGCTACCTATTTTTATAGCTGCCAATCTGATACTTTTAACACACGCTTTAGTACCATTCTTTGCAACGTTTTTCTTCTACCGATTGGTTGATATCCTTGGTCACTATATGAAGAGAATGGCCGATAAAACGGAAAATACTCTCGATGATCAGTTGGTGCCATTAGTAACCAAGGTGCTCAAGGTTTTTGTGATCATTGTAGGCTTCGTTGCTATACTTAGAGGTTTCAAGTTCGACATATGGCCTATTCTGACAGGGCTTTCCATAGGTGGTTTAGCTTTTGCATTAGCCGCTCAAGATACTTTAAAGAACTTCTTTGGGTCATTAATGATTTTTATAGACCGTCCTTTTCAAATAGGAGACTGGGTAACAGCAGGAGAGATTGATGGGACAGTAGAAGAGGTAGGGTTCAGATCGACCAGAGTGAGAACTTTTAGAGATTCAGTGATGTATGTGCCGAATAGCTTGATATCAAATACAACAGTAGATAATCATGGCAGAAGGCAGTATAGAAGATTTTACACTCGCCTTTCTATTACATATGATACACCAACAAGGTTAATTGAAGTGTTTGTAAAGGGTGTGGAAGAGATTGTTAAGAAACACCCTGAGACTAGAAAAGATGCTTACAATATCTTTTTAAATGAATATGGAGGAAGTGCTTTAGAGGTGATGCTCTATATCTTCTTTAAGGTGCCCGATTGGAATAATGAACTTAGATGTAGACAGGAGATTATGTTGGAGGTAAATAAACTGGCTGAACATCTCGGAGTGCGTTTTGCCTTCCCAACACAAACATTGATGATAGAGCAGGCACCAGGTCAAAAGAGTTTGACACCGGAGTACAAGCAAACAAAGGCTGAAATGGAGGAAGAGCTCAAAGCCTTCTTCAGTAAAAAGTAAACGATATGAGATTCGATACTAAAGCAGTGCATGCTGGAGTACACCCTGATCCATCTACTGGTGCCATCATGACACCAATTTATCAGACGTCTACTTATGTTCAAAAGTCTCCTGGAGACCATAAGGGTTTTGAGTATGCAAGAAGCCAAAACCCTACGCGCTTTGCTTTGCAAGACAGTATTGCAGCGTTAGAAAACGCTAGTCATGGATTAGTATTTGGATCTGGTCTTGCAGCAATAGATGCGGTAATTAAGTTATTAAAGCCTGGAGACGAAGTAATCAGCGCAAATGACCTTTATGGTGGAACCTACAGAATATTCACTAAGGTTTTTCAAAATTTTGGCATCAAGTTTCATTTCGTTCCTATGGGCGAAATATCCAACATTGAGAAGTATATCAATGCTAATACAAAATTGGTTTGGTTAGAAACTCCAACTAACCCTATGATGAACATTGTAGACATCAAAGGTGCTGTGGCCATTACCAGGAGGCATAACCTAATTTTAGGAGTTGATAATACCTTTGCTTCGCCTGCTTTGCAAAATCCGATAGATTTAGGCGCAGACATAGTGATGCATTCTGTTACTAAATACTTAGGAGGTCATTCAGATGTGGTAATGGGAGCTTTGGCTTTGAATGATGAAGAGCTTTATAAAAGGCTAGCTTTTATTCAAAACTCATGCGGAGCTGTTGCAGGTCCACAAGATTGTTTCTTGGTGCTTCGTGGTATCAAGACCCTTCACCTAAGAATGCAAAGGCATTGTGAGAACGGAGAGAAGGTGGCTAAGTATTTAGCTAACCACCCAAAAGTTAAGAATGTATTCTGGCCAGGATTTGAATCTCACCCAAATCATCAGATTGCTAAAAGTCAAATGAAGGGCTATGGCGGAATGATTTCATTTACTTTTCAAGAAGATGACATGCAGCAGTCATTCCGAGTGATGGAGCGGTTCAAAGTGTTTGCTTTAGCGGAGTCTCTTGGTGGAGTAGAATCTATGGTGAACCACCCTGCCTCCATGACCCATGGATCAATCCCTAAAGAAGAGAGAATGAAAGTCGGGCTTTTGGACTCACTTATTCGCTTAAGTGTGGGTATTGAAGATGCCGATGACCTAATTTATGACCTTGAACAGGCCATAGGGTAAAAAAACCACCAAATTAAATTGCTCATTATTAGCTCGGAACCTCCGGGGTTCTTTGTTGGATGAATTTCACTCCCAATATTCTACTGTTCATCCGCTATTTAGCCCACTTGAGAAAAATATTATACTTTTTTACGTATCCAGACTAAACTTTTTCAGAACTTTGTCGTCTAATACTTGTGGTGCCAGCAAATAATATTTGGCAATCAGAAAATAACAATACTTGAATAAGAAAGTGGGAATTCGAAACAATACGGTCATGAAAAAACAATTCACAACACAGAGACAATGGTCGGCAATAGTTGCCTTAACCTTAGCAGTAGTAGTCACATTTATGGCGGCTATTCAATCATACGGAGTCACAAAAGATGAGGAACTAATTGTATATGATATTAAGGCTTCTTTAGATAGAGCATATGAAGAGGCTATAGAAGATAAATTTGATTTTGAAGTTCCTGTTGCAGCTACCGAGACTATCAAAATTTATGATAAGAATGATCAATTAATGCTTTCAATCATTAAAGAAAAAGGCGGAATAGTTGAAAGTGAAAATGCTAAACAACTATTAAACAGGTCTGAATATTTAGCTAGTTATTCCGATACTAGAATTTACAGATTTGAAGAATAAGTTAAGATAAATAGATATTTTATTAGAGCCGCTTCCATTAGGAAGCGGCTTTTTTTTGGCCATTGGTATAAAAACACTCTGGGCACTTCTTTATATCTCCGCTACTTCATAACTTTTAACCTGTTACACTACGTGAAATCAACTCTAACTAATAACTATGAAGACGACAACAAATTTAAAAACCAGGCTTTTGCTAATGGTATTGTCCGCTTTTGCTGTTTTCGCTTTCGATGCTGAGGCTCAAAGGCGAAATAGAGGCAATTCAAATGCGGCTCCAGCACCAGACCCTAAGGCTGAAGTTTACAAAGGCATAGAATGGCGTTCCATTGGTCCTTTCAGAGGAGGAAGAGCCTCATCTGTTACAGGCGTTCCTGGAAAACCCCAAGATTTTTATATGGGAGCCACTGGTGGTGGTGTATGGAAAACCGAAAACGGTGGCCAAACTTGGAAAAACGTTTCCGATGGATTTTTTGGGGGCTCTATCGGAGCTGTTGCAGTAAGTCCATCTAATACTGATGTAGTATATGTAGGGCAAGGAGAGCAAACCGTAAGAGGTAATGTTTCTTCGGGCTTTGAAGGCTTATGGAAGTCAACCGATGGAGGTGAAACCTGGATGAATATTGGTTTAAAAGATGCCATGCATGTGGGTAGAATTGTGGTACATCCAGAAAATTCAAATGTCGCCTGGGTGGCGGTAATGGGAGACTTGTTCAAATCATCACAAACTAGAGGAATATATAAAACTACTGACGGTGGTATGAATTGGAATAAGGTACTTTTTGCCAATGAAGATACTGGTGCTGTAGATGTTTCTATAGATCCTAATAACCCAGACTTCATGATGGCAAGTACTTGGAGAGTAAGAAGAACTCCTTACAGCCTTACATCAGGTGGTGATGGTTCTGGTATTTGGAGATCAAAAGATGGTGGCGCAACTTGGGAAAACCTTATGTCTAAAACAGGTATGCCGGCTGGTCCTTTTGGTATCAGTGGTGTTTCTATTTCCCCTGTTAACCCTGATGTCATTTATGCTATTCTAGAAGCCAACAAAGGCGGAGTTTACAAATCTACTGATGGAGGTGAAACTTGGAGAAATACTAACTCTGATAGAGGTTTAAGACAAAGAGCTTGGTACTACTCTAGAATTTATGCTGATACTAAAGATGTTGATAAGGTATATGTAATGAATGTTGCTTACCATGTATCAACTGATGGAGGAAGAACTTTTGAGTCTGGCAGAGCGCCAC
Source organism: uncultured Roseivirgaceae bacterium (assembly GCA_964350505.1). Lineage (GTDB taxonomy): Bacteria > Bacteroidota > Bacteroidia > Cytophagales > Cyclobacteriaceae > Roseivirga. Next base: position 46,768 of record CAYGKL010000002.1, read on the forward strand.
ATGGAGATCACCATGACTTGTGGATAGCCCCTGAAGATAACATGCGACTTGTTATTGCTGACGATGGTGGTGCTCAGGTATCATATGATGGAGGTGATAACTGGTCAACCATGATGAACCAACCAACCGCTCAATTCTATAGAGTTACTACAGACAATGCTTTCCCTTACAGAATTTATGGTGCACAGCAGGATAATTCTACCGTAAGAATTGACCATAGAACCAATGGTTTTGCCATTACAGAAAGCAACTGGGAAGGAACAGCAGGAGGTGAGAGTGCTCATTTGGCTCCAAAGCCAGACAATCCTGACATTGTATATGGCGGTAGCTATGGTGGACTTTTAGTGATGGAAGATCACGACAAAGGAATTAGCAGAAATGTAAACGCTTGGCCAGATAACCCAATGGGTCATGGAGCAGAAGATTATAAATACAGGTTCCAGTGGAACTTCCCAATCTTCTTCTCTCCGCATAATCCTGACAAGCTGTATACAACTTCCAATCACGTGCACATGACCACTAATGGCGGTCAGTCTTGGGAATTGATTAGCCCAGACTTAACTAGAGCTGAGCCAGATAAATTGGGTAAATCAGGTGGTCCGATTACCTATGATGATACTTCAGTAGAATACTATGCAACAGTTTTTGCAGCAATAGAGTCGCCATATGAAGAAGGAGTGCTTTGGGCTGGTTCAGATGATGGTTTGATTCATGTAACTACTGATGGAGGAAAAAACTGGACAAATGTAACATCTCCAGATATGCCTAAGTATTTGATGATCAATTCTATTGATGCTGATCCATTTGTTAAAGGAGGTGCTTATATAGCTGGGACTCAATATAAATTAGGTGATTATGAGCCATATCTTTACAAGACTAAGGATTATGGAAAGACTTGGACGAAAATTACTTCAGGTATCCCTAACGATTATTTCACAAGAGTGGTAAGAGCTGATCCTGAAAGAGAGGGCTTACTTTATGCAGGTACTGAAAGAGGAATGTTTGTGTCATTTGATGATGGAACTTCCTGGAAGCCATTCCAAATGAATTTACCTATAGTTCCAATAACTGACCTGACGATTAAGAACAATAACCTGATTGCTGCCACTCAAGGGCGTTCTTTTTGGTTAATTGATGATTTGACTATTCTTCATCAATTGTCAGATGAGATTGCCTCAAAGTCTGCTCATTTATTCAAGCCAATGGATGCTTATCGTTTGATGGGCTCTGGAGGTGGAGGCCGTTTTGGTAGAGGTGGAGGAAGCAGTAGTGCAGATTTACTCTACGGAAAAAATGCGCCTGCTGGTCCAGTAATTTATTACAACTTGAAAGAAGAGCCAGCAGCCAACGCAAAAGTGGCTATGGAAATTTATAATGCTGATGGAGAGATGATTAAGAGCTATCCTCAAAGAGGCTTGAAGGCTGGTTTGAATTCCTTCAACTGGGATATGAGATCTGAAGGACCTGAAGGTTTTGATGGATTGATCATGTGGGCAGCTTCCGTTAGAGGTCCTGGTCCAATGTATCCTACTGGTCAATACACAGCTAAGTTGAAAGTAGGAGATGAGGTTCAAGAAACGACCTTCAAATTAATTCCAGATCCTAGATATGGTTCTTCTGATGCCGATACCAAAGCTCAGTTCGAATTCTTAAGTACAGTAACTGCAAAAGTGACAGAAATGCACCGAGCCATTAAAGACATTCGTGAAGCAAGAGCTCAAATGGATGGCTTGATGGATAAAATCAAAGGTGATGAGAAGTACAAAGATGTGGTTGAGTCAGGCAAAGAACTGATGGCTAAAATGACTAAGGTTGAAGAAGCCCTCTACCAAACTAAGAATGAGTCAGGACAAGATCCGTTGAACTTCCCAATCCGATTAAACAACAAGCTGGCTGCATTGCTGGGTGTTGCCGGAAGCGGAGAATGGAGACCAACTAAGCAGGCCGAAGATGTAAGAGTAGAGCTTACTCAACAAATCGATGCAGAGTTAGCTACGCTACGTAACATCATGAGTAACGATTTACCAGCATTCAATAATATGGTAAAACAAAAGTCTGTAGATTATATCGTGATTAAGAAAAGAGACAATTAAGAACTGTCTTCAATAAATTAAAGGGCTCCTCAATCGAGGAGCCTTTTTTATTTAGCTATAAACTCCTTATTTTCACTTTTATTTTTACCAAAAACCTGACATGAAAAAGACATTTTTAATACTAAGCGTTGTGATGGCAGTTTGCCTCATGAGCTTTTCTGCACAGGCACAAGATGATAATGTAGAAAGAAAAGACTATCTCATTATTGTAGCCAACTCAGCCGACAAAGCAGCCAATGAAAATACTTTAGCTAGCCTTAAGTCAAAATTCAAAGATGCTGGAATGTATTACGATGCTTCAGAAAAGCAGTACTACGTGTACATCGAAAAATACTACAGTAAATCTGGAGCAGATTATGCCGTATGGTGGCATAAGAAAGAAAATAAATACCTTCCGAAGGTTTGGGCAAAACCAGTTTCGGTTGAGACAAAGAATTAACAAAAAAACCACGCTAAGGCGTGGTTTTTTGTTGGATAATATTTCTGAAATCTTCATTCATTAATCCATAGTCATAGAAGGCCATGCCGTTGGCTTTGGTCTGTTTTACTTGGTCGATGGCTTCTTTTAATTCTTCATTATTCTTATCTGCCAAATAGAAAGCTGTATACAAAGGCTTGCTACCATTAAGTGCTGTTAAGCCTTCTTCTGTGGCTCGCTTCATAAAGCTGAGGTCTTCTGCATAGAATTTATAATAGATCATTGGGAAGACGAAGTCTAAATCCCATTCGTCCCAAGCTTGGCGCACCATCATTTTTGCCAATGAAGGAGTTGCAAAAACAGAGGCAGATATTTTCTTTTTTCTTTCATGCACCCCTGCTGCTATTTTGTTGACTAAACTCGTAATGGAGTCATATCTGAATTGCTTCCATTTTTCATCTTGACTTGGATCTTCTAAATCGAGTGGGTCATAACCTTGTTCAGACTTGAACTTACTTCGGCAATCTTCACAGTAGCAAAAATCGAATTCAGGCATTTCATGGTCTTGCACCAAGTTATACTTGTCCCAAAGTCCACGTGGTAGAATTACATCGCAATAGCGCACATAATCGAGTTGGATACCATCGAGACCTTGGGTATCACAAACTTCCATCATGCCATTGAATACGAATTCTTGCACTTCAGGCTTAGTAGGGCAAAGCCACTGATAGTAATCTACATATGGCCTAACATCAAAGCTTGAATTTCCCTCTCTACTTACAGCATACCATTCAGGATGCAGCTGTGCAATTTTATCGCCAGGTCGGTTCATTGTCCATAACCAAGCATGAATTTCAAGACCATGTTTTTTAGCAGCAGGTATGGCTTTTTCTAGGACCGCTTTTCCACCACCAACCAGAACACCATAAAAGCCGAGTTCGGCTAGTCCAGCAATTTCTTTGTCCCAGTCTTCGGATGTTTTATTACCACCACCGGTCCAAACCCAAAGTTTGAAGTCTGAATCATTTTCACCATTAAAGGTGCATGATTGAAAAAGTATAGGAGCACCAACTACAGCTGCTGACCCTAAGCCTAATTGTTTTAAAAATTGTCTTTTCTTCATTTCTTCTAACTTTCTGGACTCCTTTGAAGAGCAAAGGAGTTATTGATCTAATATTGTTGTTTATAAATAGTACCCTTTAGGGTCAGGGTTTTATTTATTTAAATTCTTTCCAAAGCCTTCCAGTCTCATCAATATGCCAAAAGATGCCGCCATTAAAAGGGTGCTGCATAATGGCATGATATCGGTGAGCATCAACCTGCATTTCCCAGACAATGGGTCTCCCGATGGTAAAGACCTTGGCTGCTAATAAAGCTTCCTTCTTTTTAATGTAAACCCCATTTTTATTTTTCGATGTAACTTGTTGTCGATGAATATGTGCGAGTAACTGTCTTACTTCCTCTGATCCGAAATCTGAGACAAACGAATCTGTTTTATCAACCGTATTGTCTGAGAACATCACTTGTCCCCAAAACTCAGGTTCATGCATAGCTATGGCTCTTTGAGGTGACCAGACCCAATTATGTTCTACAGGTCTTTTATTTCCAGCTTTCACGATCTTTTGATAGCTGCCATTGATGATTTTTGTATCCCACTGAACTCTTGAAAAGTTCACACGCCAAGTGTCCCTATCCTTTGGGGCCTTACCTTTGAAAGCAGCTTCTTCTAGCACCTTCCATGGCATGGCCACTTCAACTGCCCAGAATTCATCTTTGTCATCGGGGTCATTGAGAGTGCCTTCAATGTGAACCGCTGTTTTTAATCCGTTAATGTCCCAACTATCAATTGCTTGTCCGCCATCTCTGTAGGCACGTGTGAGCATTAAATCCCAAACCGTGTTAAAGGCATTGACCTCGAACTCATAATAGCTATGAGTATCTCCATCGGGGTCAATGAAAATTTCGAAATCGTTATCGTAGAATATTACGGTGTCGCGCTGCTTAAGCTTCGCCCAAATGTGGGGCTCCTCCATTTCAACATAGAAATAGAAGTAGTTTTCATCCCATAACATTTTTACTCTGGTCTGAAATTGAGGCTTTGGTCTTTTGTTGCCTTCGATATCAACAAAATCCTCTGTCCATTGAGCAAGCTCCCAAGATTGTTCATTTGGTTTACCATCTATAGTCAGCGGTTCAATTGACTGCTTACAAATGTATGCTCTGCTCTCGACCAATGGATATTGTGCCCATGAAGTGGAGCTTAAAAACAATGTAAGAAAAAGGGTTATATATAATTTGAGCATAAAAAAATCCTCTCTTTTTAGGGAGAGGATTCAATATCATAAATTCTTTTGAATCAAATAAGATGAATTCCAAAGAATGTACCTAATACTGTAAGAATGAAAATTACACCAAGTGCTAGCGGAGCTACATAAGAGATCGTAAAGTTCAAGTATTTTTGAAGGAATGAGCCTTCGTAGCTAGGGTTTCCTTCAGATAGCTCAGCATCCAAATTGTGTTTCTTCCAAACATGGGCAGCAAAGAAAACGATTAAACAACCACCTAATGGTAATAAGGAATCATTGGCTACACTACCAATAAAACCAAGGAAACTAGTTGGAGAGTCAGCTCCAATATAGGTGATGAAATTGGTGAAGAACTCTGAATAGCCATTTCCTATTAATGAAGGAATACCAATTAAATAGATAAGTCCGGCAACCAACCAAACCGCTCTGTTTCTTTTAATTCCTTTTTCATCTACCACATAGGCTACAGGAACCTCAAGAAGTGAGACAGTAGAGGTGAGGGCGGCAAAGCAAAGGAGTACAAAAAAGCCTGCACCAACCACAGCACCGAATGAACCTATCTGTTCAAACACTTTAGGAAGAGTAACAAAAATTAAATCAGGACCAGCAGTTGCCATTTGACCGTTACCGATATTACCCTCTGTAATAAAGCCTAACAAAGGGAAAATGAGCATTCCTGCTAAAACAGCAACACCCACATCGGCTAGGGTAATTAGAGCGGCAGAACTGATGATGTTATCTTTTTTACTCACGTAAGAACCGTAAGTGATTAAGGCGCCCATTCCTAAGGATAAAGAGAAGAAAGCTTGCCCTAGGGCATTATACATTACAGTTCCATTAATTTTAGAAAAGTCTGGAAGCAGATAGAAAGCTAAACCAGCACCGGAATTCTCAAGGGTAAAGGAGTAACCAATAAGCACTAACATCATGATGATTAGTGCTGGCATTAAAAATTTAGCAGCTTTTTCAATACCACCAGAAATACCTTTTGACACAGTGTAAGCCGTTACAGCCATAAATACTAAGCCATATCCGCCAACTTTAAAGACTTGCATCTTAAAGTCAGAGAATTGATCGGCAATTGCAAAGTTTGAAGTAGCCATCTCGAAGATATAGCCGAAAGCCCAACCAGCAATTACGTTGTAGAAGGAGAGGATTAAGAAACCACTGAGGATACCAATTTTACCTACGAAATTCCATTTTCTAAAACCTAATGCATTAAATGCACCTACTGGGTTTTTTTGCGTCTTCCGACCAATGGCAATTTCAGTTACCATTACAGGAAAGCACAGAATAAAACAGAAAATAAGATACATTAACACAAACGCACCGCCACCACCGGCACCTACTTCTGCGGGGAATCCCCAAATGTTACCTAAACCTACTGCTGAACCTGCCGCAGCCGCAATAAAACCGAGTCTACTGGAAAAACCTCCTCTAGTTGCCATTCATTAAAATTTTAAAATTCGAATATATAGGATTCTAGAGAGTAATAGAGGGCATCCATATAAAAATCTAAAACATAGTTTCAAATGAGGTGTATTTGGTTCTCTTTTCTCAGCAAATCAAAAAGATGGAAAGGTTAAATTGAAAAATGCCTATAATTGAAGTTGAACCAAAGCGATAGAAATGCCTTTTTTCACGAACGATGCAATTGTCTTAGGCCTTCTGGTGATGGTAGTGGCCTGGGTATTTCATACTTCAAGCTCACCAAAACCATTTTGGAAGAAGTTTTACACTTTCGTCCCGAGTATTTTACTATGCTATTTTTTGCCTGCTTTGCTCAACTGGCCCTTAGGACTTATTGATGGGGAGGAGTCTAACCTTTACTTTGTGGCCTCCCGCTATTTGCTTCCAGCCTCATTAGTTTTGTTGTGCTTAAGTATCGACCTGAAAGGTATTATTAACCTTGGTCCAAAAGCCATAATTATGTTTTTGGCCGCCACAGTAGGTATTGTGTTGGGAGGACCTTTGGCCATTTTGGTGATTTCTAGTATTGCGCCAAGTGTGTTAGATGTTGGGAATGGAGAAGAAGTTTGGAGAGGACTTACGACAGTGGCCGGTAGCTGGATTGGTGGAGGTGCCAACCAAGCTTCCATGAAAGAGATTTTTGGAGTGAGCGATGATTTGTTCTCCACTATGATTGTGGTAGATGTGATTTGTGCGAATATATGGACAGGTTTTCTGCTTTATGGTGCCAGCATTACTAAAAAGGTAGATAAGTGGTTAAAGTCCGATACTTCGGCCATTGATGATTTAAAAAAGAGAGTAGAGGATTATCAAGCCAGTATAGCCAAAATTCCAACTCTTTCAGAAACCTTTATGATTTTGGCCATAGCCTTTGGAGGAACAGCTTTGGCGCATTGGGGAGCAGATGTGATTGCACCAAAACTAGAGGCTAACAAAGAATGGCTGGAAAAATACTCCTTAGAATCTCTCGCATCGGGATTTTTCTGGTTAGTGGTTATTGCTACCACAGTAGGAGTTGGTCTTTCATTCACCAAATACCGAAAATATGAGGGAGCTGGTGCTTCGAGGCTTGGTAGTGTCTTTATTTTTATCCTTGTAGCAACGATTGGCATGCGAATGAACATTAGAGAAGTTTTCGATAATCTTGGGTTATTCTCCATCGGGATTACTTGGATGCTCTTCCACGTCATTATTATGATTGTTGTGGCCAAGCTGATTCGCGCGCCATTCTTCTTTGTGGCAGTGGGTAGTCAGGCGAATGTTGGGGGAGCTGCTTCTGCACCTGTTGTGGCTTCTGCATTTAGCCCCGCTTTGGCACCAGTCGGAGTGTTGTTAGCTGTTTTAGGCTATGCCTTGGGAACTTATGGAGCGTTGATTTGCGCTCAATTGATGAGCGCTGTTTCTCCTTAAGATTCAACCCTGTGGCTTAGTTCTTTTTCAATCTTCTTTTTTATGCCACCAAATGCTAGAAAGGGATAACCGATTCCTACCACTAACAAAATGGGAATCATTTGATAGCCTTGTGTGGCGTTTCTAGTGAAGGAAACAATTGCTATGGCAATGGAAGCAACAATAGCTAAAATTGTCATGGTCATTTGAATCTTCTTAAAGCGATTCATTTTCGAAGCTAACTCCTCATTGGTGTAGCCAGAATACTCGTTTTCACTACTCATAGCCTTATAATCACTGTTTCAAGAAAATTGTTTAATAGGTTTCAAGAATCTGAAATAACTCATCCAATTTTGGGGTGAGGATAATTTCCGTTCTTCTATTGAAGGCTTTGTTTTCGTTAGTGTTATTGATGGCTACTGGTGAAAACTCTCCACGACCAGAAGCTGTAATTGTTTCTGGATTGACACCATTGGTAACCAGTATTCTTACAATGGATGTGGCTCTCATTACACTCAAATCCCAGTTGTCGTTCATGTATTGTGAGGAGCGTGAGATTGGCACATTGTCAGTATGTCCTTCCACCATAATGTTGATCTCACTATTGCCTTTTAAGGCTGTGGCTAATTGTTTCAAGGCGCTTACTCCTTGGGCATCTACTTTGGTGCTTCCCGAGCCAAAAAGAAGCTTTTCGGCTAATGAAACATAAACTTTTCCGTTTTTTACTTCAATGGATAAGTCTCCTTCATCGAAGCTCAAAAGGGCATCAGTTACCCGTTTCTTTAATTGCTGTACCGCTTGGTCTTTCTCTGCAATAAGTCTTTCCAATTCAGCTACCCTTGCTTCTCGTTTTGCTAAGTCTTCAGCTAGCTCCTGATTTTTCTTTCGCTCAATTTCAAGATCATCTTCAATGGCTAATAACCTTTGCTGCTGTTGAGCAAGATCTGTATTCAATTGGCTGCTATTGCTTCTTAGATTGTCGTAAAGTTGAGAGATCCGCTCATACTCACCTTTTACTTTATTGAATTCCTCCTGTAGGAAGTCTAAATCTTTCTGTAGCACTTCACTCTTCCCCTTGTATTCTTCAACCTGAACCTCCAGTCGACTTATTTTCTCTTCGGCAATTTCAACCTTCTCTTTGAGTTCAGCATTCTCATTTTCTAGGTTGATTTTTTCGTTAAAAAGTGCATCGTAGTCTTTTTTTGCGACACAAGAACTAAGTACTAAAAGAGCTAGAAATGAGATTTTGAAATATGCTGCTAGTTTATTAAGTGCTAATTGGCTCATAAACAAATATCTTGAATTCATCCGATTAAATAGCAACTAGTAGAGTTTTCTCAACAGAATGACCAATTCAAAAGTCTAAAAATGGTTTACAAAACTGAAATCGGCTATCTGTTAATTTTGAAGTTTTCCAGATTGATGTCGTCTGCTCCAACATCATCAAAAGGATATTCCATTTGATCTTGGATATTGTAAAGAGACATTAGTATAAATTGCGTAACCACAACTAAGAGGTAAACGATCCAAAGGTTATTATCTAGACCTATATTGAAAACAATTGTAGGGGCATAGATGAACGGAAAAACATAGATAAAGACTAAGCAGTATGCTTTTAGAGCTTTTGGTGTACGGTGAATATTGATGGCATGGACGTTTTCAAAACCTTCCTGAATGTTATTTACGTATCTGAAGATGCGATCTCGAATTCTTCCAGGGATATCACCTCTCAGATGAATGATGAACTCTTGAAGTTCATCCATGGCTCCATCTACTTCTAAAGTGTCCTCTTCAGTTTTTCTCAAGTGAACGATCACTTTTTCACTGATTCCTTCAACAATGGACTCCAGGCGTAATTTATCATCAGCCTTAAGGTCAAAACTCAATTGCAGGTAAAAATAAACTGTCTTAAGCGAGGCACGGAACTGACTCATATGCTCTAGCGCCTTTTCTCTTCGTCTAAATGCGCTACGAATGTTAAACACCAATGGAAATATGATGGCTATACTCAATAGAGTCAAGTCTACATTGTATCCTAGGTTGAAATGAATAGTGGCAAATGTGACTAACATTGAGATCAAAATTACTGCGGCCGTCTTAATGTTAATGATTGAGATGTAGAGCTTTATCAATTTGTTTTTTTAAATTCAAAAGTAATTCTTACTAATCAACCAAAGTAGTGAAAAATCAAATCTTACTCCTCAAAGTTTTAGTCTTTTTAATTTTTTGTCAGCCCCTTATTGGGCAGGTAGCCGAACAAGAGTCAAATACTCAAAAGACTACCAAGCTTTTTAGGGAAAGTTCTCCTCTCACCGTTGCATTTAGTTATTCGAATAAAGAAATGATAAAGAATACTAATGACAGCACCTTTCTTAAAACTAACCTTTCATTTATGGACGAAAAGGGCGTTTGGGATTCTTTAGAAGTGCGATTGAGGGCGCGAGGAAATTGGAGACAGAAAAATTGTTTTTTAACTCCAGTTAAAATGGAGATCAAAAAGGATCAGAGAAAGAAAAATGTTTTCAAAGGAAATAAGGAATTAAAGTTGGTAATGCCTTGTGAAAATTCGGAGCGTGGTCAAGATTATATCATCAAGGAGTATTTAGCATACAAGCTATATGAAACTATCACGCCATTTCATTTTAAATCAAGAATGCTTCAGATCAGCTACTCCGATATCAAAAAGCGAAATGAAAAAGCATACGAATTCGTTGGCTTTGTGATCGAAGACATTTCTGAAGTGACAAAACGAAATGATGGAGCTAAGTTTAAGAAGACAGTTCATCCCTTAAATCATGATGGGCTTGCTTCGGTACAAAACGATTTTTTTCAATACTTGATAGGGAATACTGATTTTTCATCAACCTATCAGCATAATGAGAAACTGATGTTTGTAAAAGGAAGAAATGCTATACCTGTTCCTTACGACTTTGATATGTCTGGACTTGTGGATGCAGAGTACGCTGTAGTTTCTCAAATACAAGGGCAGGGCTTAGGTATTACTGATGTAAGACAAAGACTGTACAGAGGATTTAAGCGTGAGTTGGCCTTGTTTGAAGAAGTGAGGCAACAATATATCAGTAAGAAAGATGAATTTATGGCCATCCTTGAAGAGATGAAGCCACTATTTAAATCTGAAAAGGCTTTTGAAAACACTCATTCTTATTTAGTTGAGTTTTTCGAAATCTTGGAAGACGACTCAAAATTTAAGGCTGAAATAGTAGATAAAGCAAGGGATATTTAAGATTGACGATTTCATTTTCTTCAACTCTTTATTTCTTGACATTTGTCTCAAGTGTTATGCTGCGTGCATAATAAATTTATCTATCTTGAATTCTCACAAAATTATCTCGCAATGCGCACTGATGGAATGTTAAAGGAGGGAAGCCTCAAAGGTCAAACTATAATTGTAACTGGTGGTGGTACTGGTTTAGGAAGGTCAATGGGTAAATATTTCCTTGAATTAGGAGCTAATTTGGTCATCACCAGCCGTAAGCTTGAAGTACTGGAAAAGTCGGCCAAGGAATTGGAAGAGGAAACTGGAGGTAAGGTTTTAGCGGTACAATGTGATGTACGCGACTACGAGCAAGTGGAGAATGTGCTCAAAACTACAGAAGAGCATTTTGGCCAAATCCATGGCTTGCTTAATAATGCAGCTGGCAATTTTGTGAGCCCAACAGAAAGACTTTCGAATCGTGCTTTTGATACTATTATTGATATTGTGTTGAAAGGCACAACCAATTTCACTTTGGCTTTAGGTAAAAGGTGGATTAATCAGAAACAGGGTGGCACCATCCTAAATATTGTAACTACCTATGCTTGGACAGGCTCTGGTTATGTCGTGCCATCGGCTTGCGCTAAGGCTGGCGTACTTGCCATGACACGCTCTTTAGCTGTCGAATGGGCCAAATACAAAATCCGTTTAAACGCTATTGCCCCTGGGCCATTTCCTACAGAGGGTGCTTGGAGCAGATTGCTACCTGGTGATTTGGTAAAGAAATTCGATCCGGCCAAACTGGTACCTGTCGGCAGAGTAGGAGAGCATCAGGAGTTGGCTAATCTTGCAGCCTATTTGATGTCCGATTTCTCGTCATATGTAAATGGAGAAGTGGTAACAATTGATGGCGGAGAATGGCTCATGGGAGCAGGAGAGTTCAGCCACCTAGAAAAGATACCTCAAGAAATGTGGGATATGCTTGAAGCTTCACGCGGAAAAAAGCCATAAGCCCCAAGCTGCTTTGGGGCTATTGGAAAGCAAAACGAAAAATTAAAAATATAGACCTTTAGCTCATGGTTGAAACCAAGGGCTAAAGGTATAAACTGAGTGTAGTTTCAATCTGCGCTCAGCTAAAATTCCCCAATAAAAGTTAGGATACCTATTAAGTCAAAAGCAGAGAAAGTAATGTGCTTTTAGCTTGATATTTTTTGAAATAGAGTTTTAGGTCTTTGATTATATGAAAGCCCTGTTTGTATTCAATTATTTGATTATCAGTAACTTATAAGTATTTCTTAACATTTTCTTAATATTCTTAATAATTACATCACGTTTTCACTCTTTTAAACCTGTTTTGATCAAATTAGGTTAATATACCATTAATCATCAGTTAGGATTAGAACCTCACATTTGTAAAAAATTAACAAATGAAAAGATTCTTATCAATCCTGATATTACTAAGCTCAATGTCAGCCTTGTCTTTTGCTCAAGTTGGTACACTCTCAGGACGTGTTATAGACGAACTCGGGTTGCCCCTTCCTGGTGCAACAGTTCTTTTTCCCGAATTACAAAAGGGAATACCAACTGATGGAAATGGAAACTACACAATAGTTGATATTCCTGCAGGTACTCAAAAGGTGACAGTAACCTTTATAGGCTATAAAAAGATAGAGCAAACAGTGTCTATTGTTGCAAATACAAACACCGAGTTGAATTTTAAAATGGAAGCTGGGTATACTGAAGGTGGTGAGGTCATTATAATGGGAGACCGCCTGAAGGGCCAAGCTAAGGCGTTGAATCAACAAAAAACTAATGCAAACATTACCAATGTAGTTGCCGCAGATCAAATTGGTCGTTTTCCTGACGCCAATATTGGGGATGCCTTGAAAAGGATTCCTGGTATCACCATTCAGAATGACCAAGGTGAAGCAAGAAATATTATCGTAAGAGGATTAGCTCCTCAATTGAACTCTGTAACCCTCAATGGTGAAAGAATTCCCTCAGCTGAAGGTGACAATAGAAACATTCAGTTAGATCTTATTCCTTCTGATATGATCCAAACCATTCAGGTGAATAAAGCAGTATTGCCTGATATGGACGCGGATGCCATTGGTGGTTCAGTAAACCTAGTTACTCGTTCAGCTCCTTCTGGCCGCAGAGTATCAGGAACTTTGGCCTCTGGCTATAATTTCTTGTCTGATCAGCCTATTTGGACAGGATCAGTTATCGCTTCTGATAGATTCGCTAATGGTAAACTTGGAGCTGTTTTTTCGGCAAGTTTTCAAAACCACGATTTTGGGTCAGACAACGTTGAGGCCGTATGGTTTGAAGCAGACAACGGAGATGCTTTGATCGAAGAATTTGATATCAGAGAGTATCAGGTACAAAGAATTAGAAGAAGTATGAACCTTGCTTTAGACTATGAATTCAATGCAAATCATAAGATTTCTTTATCCGGAATTTATAACTGGAGAGACGATTGGGAGAACAGATACAGATTTAGAGTATCTAGGATTGATGATGCCTTTAATGATGGTGATGCGGTTTCTTTAGGAAATGGCACTTGGAATATTCCAGCTAGGGTTGAATTTCAAACAAAAGGTGGTATTAACAACGATAGAGTTCAAAACAGAAGACTAGAGGATCAAAGAAATAGAAATGTAAGCTTGAATGGAGAACATCAATTCAACTCTCTGAAGCTTACATGGTCAGCAACATATGCAAAGGCGTCTGAGGAAAGACCAAACGAAAGGTATATCTCTTACAGAAGTAGTGGCCAAGATGTTTTCTTAGACTTGAGTAATACAGAGTTTCCTTTAGCTAGACTTAGAAACAACGCTGATAATTTAGGCATAGGATTCAATGAGCTTTCTGAACAGTATGGGTATACCTCTGAAGAGGATTTTAATAGTAGGTTTGATTTTCAAAAGCCTGTTTCGGAAAAGACATCAATCAAATTTGGGGGGCGTTTGAGAGAAAAGACAAAAGGAAGGGATAATAATTTCTTTTTGTATGAGCCAGTAGATGAAAATGCTTTTGGTGCTACTATTGGTGATTTGCCAAATAAAGATTTTTCGAATCCAGATTATTTGGCTGGTAGCCAATATCAAGTGGGAAGGTTTGTAACTCCTGAATTTTTAGGGAATGTTAATTTAAATAATGGATTCACTGTTTCAGATGAACTTGGAGAATACGTTACTGGTAATTATGATGCTAATGAAAGTATTTATAGCGGCTATTTTATGGCAGACATACAATGGAATGAGAAGCTTTCAGGAATCATCGGTCTTAGGTATGAAGGAACAAGTGTTGACTATGTAGGTAACATTCTAGATGTGGATAACGATCAAGTTACCTCAGCCACGGGCGATCAGAGTTATGGTAATTTTCTTCCGGGTCTTCACTTAAATTATAGTTTCAATGATAACTCGGTGTTGAGATTCGCTTGGACCAATACTATTGCCAGACCGAACTATTTCGATCTCGTGCCTTATGCAGAGTTTAGTCCTGACGATCAAGAATTGTCTAGGGGTAATCCAAATTTGGAAGCTACCACTTCAATGAACTTAGACCTTATGTTCGAAAACTATTACGAAAGTATCGGACTTATTTCTGGTGGCCTTTTCTATAAAGATTTAGATAATTTCATTTATGAGAGACGTGTAGAAGACTTCAGTGATCCAGATTTTGGTAATAACCTTCAATTCAGCACTTTCGAGAATGGTGGTGCAGCTGAGATTTACGGATTAGAGCTTTCTTTTCAAAAGCAGATATGGAAAGGTTTAGGACTTTATATGAATTATACAAGAACTGAGTCGAGCACCACTGGAATCCAAGATAGAGAAAGTGAAGATATTGCACTTCCGGGAACAGCCAATAATATGTTCAACCTATCTCTTTCTTATGAAACTGATAAGCTTGTGTTTAGGGCTTCTTTGAACTATGCTAGTGATTATATCGATGAGTTAGGCGGCAGTGCCTTTGAAGATAGGTTCTATGATGAGCAAACGTTCCTAGATATCAATGGCTCTTACATGTTCGCACCAGCATGGAGATTCTTCTTCGAGATCAATAACCTTACAAATCAACCGTTGAGATACTATCAAGGTGATAAAAGTAGAACCATGCAAATGGAATACTACAACGTGAGATTTAACGCTGGTCTTAAGTTCGACTTGTTTAACAACTAATAGTTAACAACCTTCCAAAAGCTGTAATTAACGTCACCCTGAATTTGTTTTGGGGTGACGTTATGCAGAGAGGAATTTCATTTTTAGAATAATGATGAAGAAAATCAACATAGTATTCATTGCCCTAGTACTTTTGTCAGCTTGTGGGCCAAAGCAGCCTGCCGTGCAACCAGTGCTTTCAACAGAGCCAGTGCAATTCGATTCAGACGATCCTGCCATTTGGGTAAACAGAAAGGACCCTTCTAGAAGTCTTATTATTGGTACAGATAAGGATGAGAATGGAGCGCTATATGTTTTCGATTTAGAGGGAAGAATTTTCCCTGAAAAAGTTGTGAAAGGACTGAAACGTCCGAACAATGTAGACTTGAGTTATGACTTTGTTTTGGGCTCAGACACCATAGATATTGCTGTAACAGGGGAGAGGTTGAACTCCATGCTTAGGGTGTTTAGTGTGCCAGATATGCAGCCTATTGATAATGGGGGTATTCCAATGTTCGAAGGAGAAACTGGTCCTCAGTATCGCGATTTGATGGGTGTATCCATCTATCACCGACCTTCTGATGGTAACACCTATATAATTATGGGTAGAAAGAATGGCCCAACCGATGGCAGCTATTTGTGGCAGTACTTGCTGGAGTCTGATTCAACAGGAAGTCTGCAAGCCACATTGGTTCGAAAATTCGGAAAGTTTAGTGGGATTAAAGAGATAGAGTCCATTGCAGTCGATCATGAATTGGGATACATCTATTATTCAGACGAAAACGTAGGAGTGAGGAAATACTATGCCGACCCTGAAAAGGGCAATGAAGAGCTGGCCTTATTCGGAACTGATGAATTTAAAGACGATAATGAAGGCATTTCAATCTATGATACTGGTAATGGTAAAGGATTCATCCTGGTCTCTGATCAGCAAGCCAATATGTTCCGAGTTTTCCCTAGAGAAGGTACTAACGGAAACCCACACCAGCATGATTTAATAAAGGCTGTGAAGGTCTCTACCAATGAAAGTGATGGCTCTGAAATTACCAGTATTCCTCTTAACGGAACATTCAAGAGAGGCCTGTTTGTAGCCATGTCAGATAATAAAACCTTCCAGTATTATCGTCCGGAAGATATTCTGGATTCACTCATTGTGAAATAAGAAAATACTTGTTCATAAATTCAAAAGGCACAGCTTCTGGCTGTGTTTTTTTTGTTTGCTGCCGATGGTGTAAATTATTAGCTGTATATATGCTGATTCAATTTTCTAATTGTAGTTTTCCAAATCGGAATTATTTAAAGATGAAGCAACTTGTACAAGTAATAACACTCTCATTTCTAATTACGAATATCGTTTTTGCTCAGGTTGAGATATTTACCTTAAACTCAAACTCACAAACTTTTCCATCAAATAGAGCCAATGCAATCAGGTGGGCCGACTTTAATAATGATGGTCTACTGGATTACATAGTTTTAGGAAGAGCAAGCCGTGGTGGAGATGCATCTACAGTTTATGAACAAACTACATCTGGGTTTGTCCAACATTCAATAGGATTTAATAATGGAATCAATAATGTGATGTTCATTAGGGATCTTAACCAAGATGGGCTATTGGATATTGTTGTTTCTGAAACCTCAAATCAAACAGGGGAATCGTATGAATTTTATGAGAACCTTGGTGGCTTTCGATTTCAAAGGTTCTATGAGGGTACCTCTGGGTATTCAAAAAATGTTATTGAGATAATTGATATTGATAGAGATGGTAAAATAGAGATTATTCATGAAAGCAGAGGTACTGTTTACATTGATAAGATTATGGACATCAGTAAAAAGGTGTTTTGGAATACTCATTCTATTAAAATAAGCGAAAGGAATTTTGATGCGGATTTATTTTTTGTAGGAGATTATTTTGGTGATGGATTCCAAGACATTTTTGTTTTAGATCAGAGTGGCATTTCAATGGTTTCAAATCTGGATGGAAGGGTATTTGAATTCCATCAAATACCATACAACTTTGAAGGGTATTTTCAGAGTGGATATATGGTCAATACTGATTCAGATGCCGCACTCGAGCTTGTTGCAAGTATTGAAGCCACAAATGGAATAAGAAGTATTTATTCTTTTGAGATAGACAATCTAGAGGTTGTTTCAAAAAAGGTGCTTTCGAGTAATTCTGGAGAGAAGTTTAGACTTCTAGATGTCGATCATGATGGGAATATTGATCTCATTGAGGCAGCTAGATATGTTAATAATAACGATCGGAGGGCTCGAATCTCATTTGGAGATGGGCAAGGTAATTTCATTAACCCATATGATATACCTCTTGGAAGCATTAATTCAATTAATTTAGATGTTGGAGATTTTGATAATGATGCTGATTTAGACTTGTTATTGGTTGTAAGTGGTGCAAATATCCGTATTTATGAGAATAATATTAGTTCAATCAACCCCAATTTACCTCCCACAACCCCTGAAAATATTGGCGTTGGTGAAGGTGATGACCCAAACACAATTAGAGTGGTTTGGGATGTAGCTCATGATGATCATACCAAGAGTGATGAAATTAAATATCAAGTTATTGTCAAAAATGAAGAAGGGCAAATCGTCACTCACTCTTACAGCACAAATCAGATCGTTTCGATCCCCTCATTCCAATATTTTTTGGAGAAAAATGAAGTTATTATTTGCTGCTTACCTATAGGGAGTTATAGCCTAGCAGTACAGTCTATTGACGGCTCTATTTTAAGTTCTGTGCTGGAATTTAACATTTCATTTACAATCGATGCAGCTGGGCCAGATGAGCCAACTAGTTTGACCGTTGCTGCTTTGTCGGATGAGGAAATTGAACTTACGTGGCAGGATATTACTGATAGAGAGACGGCATATCACATATACAAAAAACTAACTTCTGCTCAAGAATACGATTTAGTGCCAACTGCTGTCCTTCCAATGAATTCAAGCTCTTGGATTGACTCTCTGGTTTCTGTCGAAACTGAATATGATTACAAATTGGTTCCCTATAATTGTGCATACCCTCAAATATCGGTTTCAGGCGGTGTACTTTCATTTCCTTTACTCATGCAGGAGCAAAGATTTAATGGCACAATGAATAACTTAGAAGTTAACCACCTTGATCTGGGTGATTTTGATGGAGATGGAGATAAGGATTTATTGGCCGTTTATTCCCAAAAGTTAACTGTTTTTAGGAATGATGGAAATTCATGGTCGAATTTGAATTTAGATTTTCCAGCAACTGAAAAATACAATGGGGGTGTATCTTGGGTTGATATTGACGGGGATAATGATTTAGATATTTTCAGCATGGGTAATACCAATTCAAACCAATATTATCGATTCTATGAAAATAAAGGCAATGAAGTATTCGAGATATTAAATATTGATGTGTCTCTCTGGCCTGGAATTAATTTACGAAATGAGAAGCCGATTTTTAGCGATTTTGATAATGATGGAGACTTAGATTTAACTATTAAAATCGATAGAGGCTCACCAAGTTTTGCCCAACTTAAAAATGATGATGGGAGATTTGCAGAAGTTGAAATTCAAGATAGGGGTACCTTCTTTGGAAGGATGCCATATGGAGATTTTGATAATGATGGAGATGCAGATATGTTGGTTTTTGTGGGTAACTCCAGAATTGACATATTAGAAAATGATGGTTTTGGTAACTTTAGCAAAGCTAATACACCAATACTCTCATCAATCATTGGTATGCGAACAGACTTAGATGGTGCCAGTGGCTGGTTTCATGCAGATGATGACGAACTCCTTGATCTTTTCATTGCAGGGAGGTTTGAGACCTCAATTAATGGAATTTCAGAATATGGTTTGGTTTTGAGAAATACGGGGGGTGATTTTGAAATTTATGGAGAGCCAATAAACATAGGCTCAGATGATATAACAGTTTCCTTTGGTGACATAGATGGTGATGGTGACTCGGACTTTTTTGTTCAATCTGATATTCCCAAACTGTTCATTAATGAAGGGGAAGGGGTGTTTAAAATCAGGGAGAATCTCAAGATAGCGCTCGCTCGCTCACTTGATAGAGTAGAGTCTCTGTTGAGCGATTTGGATGGGGATGGAGATATTGATTTGTTGCTCTTTGGCGAAGAGTCTTTTGGAAATCCAGAGATGTTTGTCTATAATAATGTCACAGTTGATGCATGGAATAGACCAAATATTAATCCCTCTGTTCCGACTAATATTACTTTTGAACCCAAACAGAATGGAATAATGGTTTCATGGGATATGTCACAAGATGATATAACACCAGATCATCAAGTGTTCTATTATATCTTTTTAGAGGATATTAAGAACGATGAAGTAGTTTCACCTTTGTATCAAATAACCCCTTCTAATAAGTCAGTTGAGGGGTTGTACTACTCAAATTCATCACAATTTTTTCTCCAGAACAGTAACAGCCAAGGGGTTTATGCAATTCAAATTCAAGCTACTGATGGTGGTGGTAGATCTTCTGAATATTCTAAATCAATACCATTTAACCTAGTAACAGGTTTTGATGAAGATCACGTAGAAAATGAAAATAATATTTACCCTAACCCAGCTACAGAGTTTATCAATGTTAGTTATAGCAGTTCATTTATTGGCCCAGTTCAGGCTAGCCTAACGGATGCTAATGGTCAGAAAATTAGTTCTTATCTGATCCATAAGACTGAACCCACTTTTAGCCAAGAGCTCGATGTTTCTCAAGTAAAGAAAGGGGTATATATCCTTCGTTTAATGGAAGGTACTAGTGTAAGAATTTATAAATTATTTATACAGCGTTAGCAGGTATTGGGCATGAAAGAGAAATACTTTGAGTGAAGTTTCAAACTACACTTAGGTGGGGCTCCACTAGCGCTCACTTGTGCACTGCTGTATCTGGTGTTCAACCAGCCTAAAGCAGGCAAGGTGTGGTGAGTACTTATTTTTTTCAGACTTTAAGTCTACAGAAAGATGGGTCCGCACTGCAAGTGCGAACCAGTGGTCTATTCGTCAAAGTACTAAGACTCCCAACAAAAAAAGGTGAATCAGCCATGTCGACTAATTCACCTTTAAGTTTTGTTTGCCTAGTAGCAAGTACCAGTTACTTTTTACTTAAGAGGCTATACCAATTAAGACTCTACCTTAGACATTTTTACACGAGTGTGCTCATCAAGATGGATTTTTCTCATGC
>CAYGKL010000003.1:0-1441 GCA_964350505.1 uncultured Roseivirgaceae bacterium
GTTCTAGTGATTTCCTCTTGCCAATCAGTTCTTGAACCAAGATCGTTACCACCAGCTGCAATATACTCATCAGGAGTCATTACCGGCTGATATCTGAATACGTTATCTGCAGCAACATAACCATTATAAGTAGCTGAAAGTCCTCTTCCGCCTCTAGTACCTTGCTTTGTAGTTACTAGAATTACACCTGCAGATCCTCGAGAACCATAAATTGCAGCTGCAGAACCATCTTTCAACACGTTTACTGAAGCAATGTCATTAGGGTCTACGTTGTCTAACGAAGCACCGATAACACCATCAATAACAACTAACGGCTGAACGTTTGCTCCTACAGTAGAGATACCTCTTAAACGGATAGTTGCTCCGCCATTTGGGTTACCTCCCTTGTTGTAGATACTTAGACCTGCAACTTTACCTTGTAGTAATTGAGTTGGGTCGTTCACGTTACCTTGGTTAAAGTCCTTAGAGTCTAAGGCTACCACGGAACTTGTGATCTCTTTCTTGTCTTGAGATCCATAACCTACTACAATCACTTCGTCCAGCTCTGCATAATCAGGCTCTAAGGCAATGTTTATAGTAGTTTGATTACCTACTAGAATTTCTTTTGTGACATAACCTACAAAAGAGAAAACTAGTGTTTCATTGGCAGCGGCTTCAATGGAATAGGTACCATCTAGTTCACTAGGTACACCTCTCGTGGTACCTTTAACCAAAACGTTTACGCGGGGTATGCCCATACCGTCATCCGCGCCTGTTACCTTTCCAGTAACAGTTCTCGTTTGTGCCAGTAGTGCCCCTTGGAAACCAACCGACATAACGAGAAGGAGTAGTAAAAACTTTTTCATACAATCATTTTTAAGTTTACTTGATTTAAGGCCAAATGCGGCCAAAAAAGTGCAATCGAATGCTTAAAGTACAATTACTGAATTGCAAATCATAGCATGACAAACTTAAAATTAACGCAAACGTTTGCAAAATTTAACATATGTACGATATATGCTAAGTTCTCAAATAGTTAGCTGGCCACTTTTTAGCGAAAACATGAAGGAATTTTTACCGATTTAGTGTAAATGCTGAATTTATTGGTTAAAAAATGAACTAGTATTTGCAATGGGTTGCAAATTATATAGGCATTTGCATCTTTTTGCATAGATTTTAAATGACCAGTGAATTTTTCGAATAAGTGTGCCATTTAGCCGCAACCCTTCTAATTTAGCCTTATGGATTGGCCGCACTTATTAAACATAACGGAACAGAAGTCTTTTGACCAAGCGAGAACCTCATTCGACAGGGATTACGATAGAATAATATTCTCTCATCCTTTCAGAAAATTGCAAGATAAGACCCAAGTTCACCCGATGCCGGAACATGATTTCGTGCACAATCGTTTGACACATAGTTTAGAAGTAAGCAGTGTCGGACGCTCGTTGGGTCGGCTTGT
>CAYGKL010000003.1:1541-5151 GCA_964350505.1 uncultured Roseivirgaceae bacterium
CCTTCTGTTGTTCCAGATGCATTTAAACCAAGGCGAAGTCAAAAGAAGTATGGATTTTATGCTTCGGAGCAAGAGCTCTTTAATACAATGGCTGAATCTCTAGGAATTCAACGCTTGGCAGAAAAGCAATGGACAAGACATCCTCTGGCATTTTTGGTAGAGGCAGCAGATGATATTTGCTATCACATCATTGACTTGGAAGATGGTTGTAATCTAGGGTTGGTGAGCCATGAGGAAACGATTGAATTATATGCACAAGTCATTGGCGAACGCTTTGATAAAAATAAGCTATATAATATAAGGAGTAAAAAAGAGCAAATTTCAACGCTAAGGGCTTTGAGCATAGGTGTGCTCATTGAACAATGTGTAGCGCTTTTTCTCGATTGTGAAGAAGAGGCCCTAACAGGAAAATTCGATCATTCCTTAGCCGATGTTATTCCTGCAAAGGATTATCTGGAGGAGATTAAAAAGGTTTCTATTCAAAAAATATACAGATGTAGATCTGTTTTAGAAAGAGAGGCAGCAGGCTTTACTGTGATCAATGGTCTCTTAGAAGCCTTTGTCCCTGCCGTGGTAAAGGTTCAGAATTCCACTCTATCCAAAAAAGAGGAGGTGTGTTACAGGTTGCTTCCAGAAGACTCAAAGTATGAAATTGAGAGTGCTCCAAATCTATATTTGGCACTTAGATCACTTCTCGACTTTATATCTGGCCTAACAGATTCAAGTGCAATGAACCTTTATCGTAAGATTAAGGGGATATCTTTACCTGGAAGAGTCTAATTGAGTAACGCTTCAATAAGATACCTTTGAGATATGATTCAATAGGGAAAATATTACCTTTGTGATCTTGTTCGAAAATGTGGTCTAAACTCCCCCATATAGTACTGAAATACAGGTTTATACTGATTGTCTCATTGGCTCTCATCACAGGCTTTATGGCCTTTATGGCTAGAGACGTTCAGATGGCCTTTAACTTCAACACGGCCGTACCAACTACGGACGAAAATTATCTGTATTTCCAGCAGTTCAAAGAGAAATTTGGTGAGGATGGTAACATTCTGGTGGTTGGTGTGAAAGATAGTGCCATCTATGAACTCGAAAACTTCAATGCTTACAAAAAGCTGAATGAAAGAATAGCGGGTGCTGAAGGGATAAGCAATGTAATTTCTTTAGCAGCGCTTCAGAATATTGTTAAAAATTCTGAATCACGAAGCTTCGATCTACAACCTCTTTTTCCTGACTATCCCAAAACACAAACAGAGCTCGATTCTCTGTTGGATATTGCTCTTAAGCTTAAATTCTATACTGGCCAACTGCTTAATCCCGAAAACGGAGCAACATTGGTGCTGATCAATATGGAGCGAGAGGTGCTCAATTCTAAAGAGCGCAATGTGCTAGTTGGTAAAATCCAGGAAATGGGAGAAGAGTTTGTCTCCGAAACAGGTATTGAGTTGCATTACTCAGGCATGCCTTATGTGCGCACAGTGATGCAAGAAAAAACGAGCAAAGAGCTTAAGCTTTTCATCGTTCTTTCTTTGGCCATTACGGCCCTTATCCTTTTTCTGTTTTTCCGTTCTTGGGTATCAGTTGTAGTGCCGCTTATAGTAATAAGTGTGGTGGTTGTCTGGGTGCTTGGCACGGTAGGAATTCTCAACTATAAAATCAATGTGCTCACGGGAATAATCCCTTCCATTATTGTTGTAATAGGCATTCCAAATGGGGTTTACCTAATCAATAAGTATCATCAAGAGTTTGTTAAGCACAACAACAAAATGAAGGCTTTGAGCCGAATGGTGCGTAAGATTGGCATGGTAACCTTCATTACGAACTTTACTACGGCTATTGGTTTTTTAGTTTTATTGAGCACCGAAATTAAGCTGCTCAAGGAGTTTGGTATGGTGGCGGGCATCAATATTCTGGCCACATTCATTGTGAGTATTATCCTTATTCCTGGCATTTTGAGCTACTTGCCTCCTCCAAAGGGTAATCAGTTAAAGCACCTTGAATTTAAAGCGGTTGGCAAGTTTTTGTTATTGCTAGACCTTCTTGTACACCGCCATAGATATAGAGTATTTGCGGCAACGGCTGTCATAGTAACCGTGGCTATTTTCGGAGTAACCAAGTTGTATTCAGTGGCCTACATGGTTGATGATATTCCTGAACAGTCGCGACTTAAGCAAGACCTTTACTTCTTTGAAGATAATTTTAGTGGGGTAATGCCACTCGAAATTATCATAGACTTTGGTAAACCTAAATCCACCATCAATGCCAGAAACCTTAGGCGAGTGGATCGGCTTGAGGCTGCTTTAGAACCCTTAGAAGATGTGTCTTCTCCGGTTTCAATTGTTTCCTTTGCCAAGGCGGTGCGACAAGCGTTTTATAATGGGAACGAACGTTTCTATGGGCTACCAAGTCCAAGTGACAGAAATGTAATTCTAAGCTACTTGAGCAATCAAGGCGAAAACACCAACTTCCTCAGTTCATTTGTTGATACTACAGGGCAAGTAATGCGGGTTTCATTGAAGATTGCGGACATCGGCTCTATAAGAATGGATTCATTGATTACGAATGTAATTCAGCCCGAAATAGATAAGGTTTTTAAGGATGATCCGGATGTGCATACTGCTGTAACTGGGTCTACTTTACTATTTGTTAAAGGGAATAAATTCTTAATTGAAAACCTGCAAATGAGTTTGTTATTGGCTTTTGGAATCATTGCTGTGATCATGGCCATTCTGTTTGCTAACATACGCATGATCATCATTTCGCTTATTCCTAACTTTATTCCATTGATTATGACTGCGGGAATAATGGGTTATTTTGGTATTCCTCTTAAGCCGAGTACTGCTCTAATCTTTAGCATTGCTTTCGGTATCTCTGTAGATGATTCAATTCACTTTTTGGCGAAGTACAGACAGGAGCTATTTGCTAGAAAATTCTTCGTGCCAATTGCCATTAGCAATAGTATAAAAGAAACTGGCTCGAGTATGCTCTATACTTCCATCATTCTGTTTTTTGGGTTTGTAATCTTCATCTTTTCAGATTTTGGTGGAACTGTTGCGCTTGGGCTTTTAACCTCATTAACTCTTTTCTTCGCTATGTTGACAAACCTCACTTTGCTACCCGCTTTGTTGATGGTTTTTGATAGCGGAAAAAGGAACCAAAACTTTCATCCTTTAATTGAACACTACGAATTCTACATTGAGGATGAGGACGAAGAAATTGACACACAGAATTTATTGATTAAAGAAAACGATCCGTTTTTGGGTTCAACCAAAAAGTAATATTTCAAACGGGAAAAAGGAGTAGGTGTGAAGAAGTACACAGAATATAAGCAGCCGGAATTTGCTAAAGTTGGCGAAGAGATACTCGACTTTTGGAAGACGAATAAGATCTTTGAAAAATCCGTAGATCAAAAGGAAGGTAATCCATCATTTACCTTTTTTGAAGGACCTCCATCGGCCAATGGAACTCCAGGCATTCACCACGTGATGGCTCGTACGGTGAAAGATATTTTTTGTCGCTATAAAACCCAAAAAGGCTTTCAAGTAAAAAGAAAAGGCGGTTGGGCGACGCCGCGTGGTCCTGTTGCGCGTCTGGGGGGTTCGGA
>CAYGKL010000003.1:5161-45947 GCA_964350505.1 uncultured Roseivirgaceae bacterium
GAAAAGGTGGTTGGGATACCCATGGTCTTCCTGTTGAACTTCAGGTAGAAAAAGAGCTTGGGATA
This sequence comes from uncultured Roseivirgaceae bacterium, assembly GCA_964350505.1. Taxonomy (GTDB): domain Bacteria; phylum Bacteroidota; class Bacteroidia; order Cytophagales; family Cyclobacteriaceae; genus Roseivirga. The sequence goes on from CAYGKL010000003.1 coordinate 5,227, forward strand.
AAAAAAGAAGATATTGGCATCAAAGTTACGGTTGACGAATACAACCAAAAATGCCGCGAAACGGTAATGCGTTTCAAAGATGAGTGGGATGACCTCACTGAAAAAATGGGCTATTGGGTAGACCTTGATAATCCATACATCACCTTTGAAAGAGATTATATAGAAACCTTGTGGAGTCTTTTGAAAAGACTTTATGACAAGGGCTTATTGTACAAAGGCTATACCATTCAGCCTTATTCACCAGCTGCCGGAACTGGTTTGAGTTCTCACGAATTGAACCAACCGGGTACTTATCAAGATGTCAAGGATACTTCCATGACAGCCATGTTCAAAGTGGAAGGCACCGAAAATGATTTCTTCCTCGCTTGGACAACTACTCCTTGGACACTGCCAGCCAACAACGGTTTAGCCGTTGGTGCCGGTATTGATTATGTGAAGGTGAAAACCTTCAACCAATACACTTTCCAGCCTATAAATGTGATTTTGGCTAAGGATAGGGTGAACTCCTATTTCAATGCCAAGGCCAAAGATTTGAAGTTGGAAGACTACAAAGAAGGAGATAAGCTAATTCCATTCGAAGTAATGGAGTCTTTTAAAGGCCGAGACATTGCTGGCAAAAGTTACGAGCAATTGATGCCTTATATTCCTTTGGCAAAACCAGCATGTACAGTTGTTATCGGTGATTTCGTAACCACTGAAGATGGTACTGGTATTGTGCATATTTCAAAGACTTTTGGTGCAGACGATTACCGGGTTTCTGTGATGAATGATATGCCGGGTGTATTTGTGAAAGACGAAGAGGGTAAGGACGTTCCTATAGTTAATAAGCAAGGAAAGTACGTGGACGAAATCACTGATTTTGCTGGCATGTATGTGAAGAACGAATACTATTCAGATGAAGATCGTCCAGAGAAGTCGCTCGATGTACTGATTTCCATCAAACTGAAAGAAGAAAATAGGGCCTTTAAGGTTGAAAAATACGAGCATAGTTATCCGCACTGCTGGAGAACCGATAAGCCAATCCTTTATTATCCCTTAGATTCTTGGTTCATCAAAACCACGGCATATAAAGATAGACTGGTAGAGCTAAATAAGACCATCAACTGGAAGCCTGCTTCAACTGGCGAAGGTCGTTTTGGTAACTGGTTAGAAAATTTAGTGGATTGGAACCTTAGCCGTTCGCGCTACTGGGGAACTCCCTTGCCTATCTGGGTTTCGGAAGATAAAAAGGAACAAAAGTGCATCGGTTCTATGGCCGAGTTGAAAGCGGAAGTTCAAAAGTCGGTCAATGCTGGTTTTATGACTGAGCAGATTTCTGATGATTTCGACTTGCATAGGCCTTATGTAGATGACATTATTTTGGTCAGTGATTCAGGACAAAAGATGGTCCGTGAGCTAGACCTGATCGATGTTTGGTTCGATTCAGGAGCGATGCCTTATGCACAGTGGCATTATCCTTTCGAAAACGAAGACACATTTAAAAATAACTTCCCCGCAGATTTCATTGCAGAGGGAGTAGATCAAACACGCGGTTGGTTCTTTACGCTCCACGCTTTAGGAGTTATGCTTTATGATAGTGTAGCATTTAAGAATGTGATAGCTAACGGCTTGGTACTGGATAAGAACGGAAACAAAATGTCGAAGCGATTAGGCAATGCGGTTGATCCGTTTACAACCATCGGTCAATATGGGCCAGATGCCACCCGTTGGTATATGATTTCCAACGCTAACCCTTGGGATAACCTCAAGTTCAACATTGAGGGCGTAGGTGAAGTACAAAGAAGGTTCTTCGGCACACTTTATAACACCTATAATTTCTTTGCCCTTTATGCCAATTTAGATGGTTTCAGGTTCGAAGATGGTGCTATTCCATTGGAGAAAAGACCCGAAAGTGATCGCTGGATTCTTTCTAGGCTCAATACCTTGATCAAGGATGTAGATGCTGGTTATGCTGCTTATGAGCCAACTAAGGCTGCTCGAATGATCATGGATTTTGTGGCAGACGAAGTGAGTAACTGGTATGTGCGCTTGAACAGAAAACGTTTCTGGAAAGGCGAATACAACGAAGACAAAAAAGCGGCTTATCAAACACTTTATACTTGTTTGTTGACGGTGGCTAAAATTGGAGCTCCAATCGCACCTTTTTACATGGAGAAACTTTATCAGGATTTGAATGCTGTAAGTGGATTAGACAAAGAAGAGTCAGTGCATTTGGCTGATTTCCCTGTGGCCGATGAAGCCTATATTAATCTTGATTTGGAAGCTCAAATGAAGATGGCGCAGACCATTTCTTCTTTGACACACTCATTGAGAAAGAAGGAAAAGCTCAAGGTAAGACAGCCACTTTCACGCATTATGATTCCCGTTTTGGATGCGCAAACAAAGCAAAATGTAGAGCATGTTGCTGAACTAATCATGTCTGAGGTGAATGTAAAAAACATTGAGTTCTTGGATGATACCAGCGGAGTTTTGGTAAAAAGCATTAAGCCGAATTTCCGTTCAATAGGGCAAAAATTTGGACCTAAAGTGAAGGCGATTTCTGCAGCCGTCAACGCTTGGGGTAAAAATGAAATTGCAGCCATTGAAAGTGAAGGTTCTTTCAAACTGAATATTGATGGTGAAATCATCAATCTAGACTTGGAAGATGTGGAAATCAAAAGCCAAGATATTCCGGGTTGGGCGGTAGCTTCAGAAGGTAAAACAACTGTAGCATTAGACATTACTCTGACTGATGAGTTGAAAATGGAAGGCGTAGCCAGAGATGTTGTGAACCGAGTTCAGAACATGAGAAAGGACATGGGCTTAGATGTTCAAGATAAAATAGTTATTGAAGTAGTAAAGGGAGATGCCTTTATCAATGAGGCCATTGAAAGCAATTCAACTTATATCTGTGAAGAAACTCAGGCCTTGAGTTTGAATTTGGTGGAAGCATCAGATAATGCTCAGGAAATAGAAATAGATGATTGGACGTTGACGTTTAGCATTCAGGTCAGATAGTTTCATTTTGAGACAGCAGAGATTTTTTCTACTCACAATTCTCATCGTAATCATCGATCAGGCGGTAAAGCTGCTTGTTCATTTCAATATGGCCATGGGCCCAGCAGGCGAAATAATTCTGCTGGGCGACTGGTTTAAACTTCATTACATTCTTAATAGAGGTATGGCCTTCGGGCTCAGTTTTGGTTCCGAATATGGCAAGCTGTTCCTCACCATTTTTAGGTTGGTTGCCATTGTATTCATTGCCTACGGACTTAAAAAACTCACGCTTAAAAATTACCATCCGGGCCTCCTTTGGTGTATTGCGGCTATTTTAGGGGGTGCTATTGGTAATTTAATTGATAGTATTTTTTATGGTGTACTTTTAGACAATGCGCCTTACAATTCCATTACTCCTTGGTTTCATGGTCAAGTGGTAGACATGCTCTATTTCGATGTTTGGGAGGGTTATGTAGCGGAGTGGATTCCTATCTGGGGAGGAAAGAAGATTGCCCTTTGGCCAATTTTCAATATTGCTGATATGGCCATCTTCTGTGGTGTTTTTGTTCTACTCATATTTCAAAAGAAGCTTCTTCAGCCTAGAAGTAGATATGAGCTTAGTTAAGGATTGTTCAGGCTTTTTAAATAAAGTGAAGTTTTTTCGTGTTTAATGAATACTTTATATATTCAACCAACAAACTAGTTTTTTAAACACGATACCAATGAAAAAGACTTATCAGCAATTACTACTTTGGGTAGTAGCAGTTTTCGCATTACTACCCGTTCAACTCAAAGCTTTTCAGGAATTACCAACTGACCCTAGTGTCAAAATCGGGAAACTGGATAATGGGTTTACCTATTACCTCAGATCTAATGAAATGCCTGAAAATAGAATAGAGTTTCGTTTGGCCGTAAAGGCAGGTTCAATTTTAGAGGACGATGATCAGCAAGGTTTGGCTCATTTTACGGAGCATATGCTTTTCAATGGGACTAAGAATTTCGAGAAGAATGAGCTTATTGATTTTCTACAAAAGATGGGGCTTGAGTTCGGAGGAGACCTGAATGCTTATACCAGCTTCGATGAAACAGTTTACATTCTGCCAATCCCCACAGATGATCCGCAAAATGTAAACAAAGCCATGACGGTGCTCAGTGATTGGGCGCATAATGCTACTTTCGACAATGAGGAAATTGACAAAGAAAGAGGCGTTGTAATGGAAGAATGGAGACTTCGCCTTGGTGCTTATGAGCGAATGAGACAGCAAATTTGGCCTATCACACTTGCGGGGTCACGCTATGCTGAAAGACTTCCTATTGGTCAGCCAGAGGTACTCGAAAACTTTAAATATGAAGCTGCCAAACGCTATTACAAAGACTGGTACAGACCAGATCTAATGGGGCTTATAGCCGTTGGAGATTTTGATGTAGCAGAAATGGAAGCCAAGGTGAAAGAGTACTTTGGATCCATAAAAATGCCAGCGAACCCTCGTGAAAGAACCTACTACACAATGCCTGATTTTGAAGGTACTCGTGTTGCAATCGCATCAGACGATGAAGCCACTGGTAACTCCATTAGCATTAGCTTTATTCAGCCGGGCACCGATGAAACGGAAAACACAAAAGATGACTTAAGGGAGAGCCTTGTGAACAGTATATTCTCTCAAATGATCAATCAGAGACTTAGAGAACTTATTCAGACAGAGAATCCACCTTTTCAATTCAGTTATAGTGGCTATGGTTCCACATTCGGAAAGGGCAAAAATAATTATTCCATTTCTGTTCAAGTGAAGGAAGACAAATTCTTAGAGGGACTTGTTGCTGCCGTTAGAGAAAATGAAAGAGCAAGAAGGTATGGTTTTACTGCTGGTGAACTTCAAAGAGTACAAGCCTCATTCGCCAATTCATTAGATAGGTTCGTGAAGGAAGGCGATAAGCGAGAATCTTATTCTTTAGTGAGCCAATACTTAAACCATTTTTTACAAGGCGGGCCATTATTGAGTCCTGAACAAACCCAACGCATAGCAGAACAAATATTACCAACTATTACTCTCGAAGATGTAAATGGCCTTCTGAAAAAATGGTGGAACGAGGATAATAGAACCATAGAAGTAATGGCTAAGTCTGATGCTGCTGAAAGGATTCCTGCTGCTGAAGAAATGATTGCCATGCTAGATAACATAAAGAATGACCAATCAATAGAGCCATATAAAGAAGAAACAATTGCTACTGCCCTTATAACTTCCAAACCTAAGCCAGGGAAAATCTTAAGCGAGGAAAAAAATGATGTAACTCAAATAACTAAGCTTACACTAAGTAATGGAATTGATGTTTACCTGAAACCAACCGATTTTAAAAATGATGAAATCCGATTGTCAGCCTTCAGTTTTGGCGGTACATCCTTGTACTCAGATGATGACTACAGATCGGCAAGTAATGCTGCTTCTATTATTAGTGAAATGGGAATTGGCGATTTCAGTTCAGTGAACTTGAGCAAATACCTGACTGGAAAAACTGCTTCAGTAAGGCCATATATTGGTGCTTATGAAGAGGGTATGTCAGGAATTTCAAGTGTGAAAGACTTCGAAACCTTCATGCAATTAATTCACCTTTATTTCACGAATGTCCGAATGGATGAAGCGGCATTTAAGAGCTGGAAATCAAGGTTGAAGAACCAATATGCCAATTTTGCGGCAAGTCCAGATTTTCAGTTTCAGCAAGAGTTTAATGAAATATTGTACGGGGATAATATTCGAGTGGGCATTCCTACACCAGAAAGTTTCGATGCTATCGATATGAATCGAGCCGTTGAGATTTACAAAGAGCGCTTCGCGAATGCTGGAGACTTCTCTTTTGTTCTGGTAGGTAATGTAGACACGAATACAGCGAAACCACTTTTAGAAACCTACTTGGGAAGTTTGCCATCAACAGGAAAGAAGGAAACTTATAAGGATGTTGGCATTGAAATTAAGAAAGGTCAAATCGAAACTGATGTATTTGCTGGAGTAGACGACAAGAGCCAAGTACAGATTGTATTGAGTGGTGATTATGACTATACTCTTGAGAATAATGGGCTAATGAATGCCATTGCTAGTATTCTTTCCAATAAAATGATTGAAACCCTTAGAGAAGAAATGGGAGGAGTTTATGGTGCAGGAGCTAGAGCAGCACCATCTCAATATCCTAAAGAGACTTTTACTTTTAACATTTCATTTCCTTGTAAACCAGAAAATGTGGATGCGCTCACAGAAGCTGCTTTGGCTGAGTTAGAGAAGATTAAAAATGGTGACTTCAGCGATGAGGATGTTCAGAAAATAGTGACTGCAAGAATGCAGAATTTTGATGAGCAGATTAAGCAAAATGGCTACTGGACATCAATGATGCCCTTGTACATAAAGGGAGGGGATGATATGGAACAGATTCTTTTAGGAAATGAAAGAGCAAAGCAAATCACTAAAGAAGCTATTGTAGCAATGGCCAACGAATATCTTACCAAAGAGAATATGATAAAGGTTGTTAAGCTACCAGAAGGGTATAAAAAGGGGGAATTACAACAAGAGATCAAAAAGAACTAAGATTAATATTTAGTAATTTCTAGTTTAAAAGGAGCGTCAGTTTGGTGCTCCTTTTTTATTTGATAACTACTTCATTCACGATGGTCTGACCAAGTTCTTTGGCGAGCAGCACTAAGATTTTATCTCGTGACATACTCAACTCATGCTTGAGTGGAGCAGAAGTGATGTGCACATACAGTTTCTTGTTGTGGATGTAAACTTTGGAGGTTCTTTTGGCAATGGGACTGCCCATTATCTTCTCCCAAGAATTAATCAGGCTGGTTTCGTTGAATTTATCTTCGATTCGAAAAGTCTTGAGCATTTCCTGAATAGCATTGCCCAAACTTTCAGGTTCTCCTTTTCTGCCCTTGATGTTTTTTCTGAATGCCATGAATTTCCTATTGTGCTTGCAAAGCTACCGATTCGGTAGCGCCCATTTCCCTTAAAGCTGAATTTAATCAATCTCTTTTCAAATGAAGAGGTTTAGTCTACTGTTTCGATAAATAAATCAGAGGCCAATTTATCAGCCAAAAGCTTACCAGAATCGGTTAAAATCAAATGACCCTCATCTTCATAAATGAGGTTTTGAAGTGAAATTTTATTGAGATAATCTCCATGAACTCTCAGCAAGTCTACTTTGTACTTCTCTTTTAGGAGGGTCAAACTACAGCCCCATTTGGTACGCAATGAGGTTAGTATATACTCGTTTACCTGATCTTCTTTGCTCAATATAATCACCTCATAAGGTATTTCACCTTCGCTTAGGCCTTTTATGTACTTGGCATTATTGGCCACGTTGGCTTTTCTAAACTTGCCGCTATAAGAATGTGCTGATGGCCCGATGCCCAAGTATTTTTCGTCCTTCCAATAATTGCTGTTATGTCGAGATTCATAGCCGGGCTGCGCGAAATTAGAAATCTCATATTGGTCGAAATTGTACTTATACATTGTATCCAGTAGAATTTCAAATTGCTCTGCAGCAAAATCCTCGTCAATTTCTGGCATTTGACCTCTTTCAACCCATTTACCAAAAGCAGTTTTGGGTTCTATGGTCAGGCAATAAGAGGAAATATGTTCCGGCCTCAGCAGAATGGCCTGCTTCAAATCGGCTTCCCATGCGGAATGATCTACCGAAGGCAAAGCATAAATAAGATCAATGCTAATGTTTTCAAAACCGGCTTGGCGCGCATTAACCATGGCATCAATGGCCTCTTGAGCAGAATGCTGGCGATTCATCCACTTTAGGTTTTCATCATTGAAACTTTGTATGCCTATGCTAAGTCGGTTAATGCCATTATCAGCAAAAGCTTCGAGTTTTTCTTTGCTTAAATCATCGGGGTTCGCTTCAAGCGTTATTTCTATGTTGCTTGCCAAATCATATTCATACTGAATAGTACTCATGATTTTCTTCAGGTGATGATGCTCGAGTAAGGAAGGAGTGCCACCACCAAAATAAATGCTGTAAACAGAATCTTTTCCCAGAAAATCGTTTTGAAGAACCAACTCTTTGCAAATTGAGTCTACCATCTCATCTACTTGTTTCAGCGACTGCGTAAAATGAAAGTCGCAGTAGTGACATGCTTTTTTGCAGAAAGGGATATGCAGATAGAGTCCGGCCAAAGTTTTCTTATTTTCGCTTAAATATAAGCTATGCCTTTACACAGACTTGCTTTTGCTACAGTATTCCTGCTACTTTTTATAAGTGGTCAGCAATCTCAAGCGCAGCAATCTTTCAATTTGGAGATCAGATCGGCTGATAATTCATCTGAAGTCATCAATAAAATTAACTATCCGAAGAGGTTCACAGACTCCCTTACCGCGATCAGATTGGTGAATGATGTGGTAAGGACACTTCATGAACAAGGTTATTTGTTGGCTAGGCAGAAGGAAGTTGAAATCAAGGACAATATGATTATCGCTTATGTTCAAGTTGGCTCACTTTTCGAATGGTTAGAAATTCGGCCAGGCAACCTGAATTCAGATTTGTGGAGGAAGCTGAATTATAAACAGAGCAATTTTAGAAATAGGCCTTTTAGGATTGGTGAAATCTCTAAACTAGAAAAGCGAATGCTCAGCTATGCTGAAAGGAATGGGTTTCCCTTCGCGTCTGTTAAGTTCGATTCGCTACAGATTATCGGAGAAGCCTTTTCAGCTGCCTTGAATGTAGATTTCGGGCCTAAAATTACTTTCGACTCAGTCACTGTGGTTCAACAGAATATATTAAAATCGAAATTTGCTGGAGCCTATCTCGGAATTCAACTGGGCGATCCTTATGATCAGCAATTGGTCAATGCAGTTGTTCCTAAATTAAGAAGGCTGCCTTATTTGAAATTGCCTAAGGCACCAGTGCTTTCATTTCAAAACAATGAGGGCAAGCTGACACTAGATGTTGAGAAACGAGCTGTAAATACTATAGATGGAATTATTGGCTTTCTACCAAATAATAGTCGAGAGAGTGGTTTACTTATCACTGGCCAATTCGACTTGGACCTCTACAACCCTTTTACTTCAGGAAAGCACATTGGCTTGCATTGGCGAAGGTTAAGTGAAGAAACCCAAACCTTGGAAATGAATTACGATCATCCAAACCTTTTGGGAAGTGCTCTCTCTTTGAAGAGCCAGTTCGATTTTTTGAAGCAAGATACCACCTTCAATAGAAGAGTACTGAGTTTAGACTTCAATTTAAACTTGGGCATTAACTCAAATCTTGGTGTCATCACGCACATCACTGCCACAGATCTAACAGCAACCTCTAGGTTTCAGAACGGCAATCAGTTGCCAGATATTCTAGACTTTAGACTTACGCGTTATGGCCTAAGGTATTCAATCAACACCCTAGATGATGTTTTTTTTCCAAGAGCTGGCTTTACACTGGAAGTGAGCGGTAGTGTGGGAAATAAAATTATTCGGCCAAATTCGGAACTTCCTAATGAGCTATATGAAGGTACAGACTTGAAAACTCTGCAATACCAATATGATTTCTCGGCCAGCCATTATAAGAGGTTAGGGGTGAAGTCGACCTTGTTGAGCGCCTTCAATGCAGGTATACTTTCTAGTGAGAACCTTTTTCAGAACGATGCTTACAGAATTGGAGGGCTCAATTCATTAAGAGGATTTAATGAGGGCTATTATTTTGCCACCAGTTTTGCCTACTTGAATCTGGAAACCAGGTTTTATCTGGACGAAACTTCTTACCTCCTTCTATTTACAGATGTAGGTTATGTAGAGCAAGACTTTGTGAATCAGCCTACAAAAGTTATAGAATGGCCTTTGGGTGTAGGAACAGGGATAAGCTTTGCTACGAATAGCGGAATTTTCAATTTTGTTTACGCCTTAGGAACGTCTAATTCAACAGGAGCTATTAACTTTAACCAATCTAAAATACATTTCGGTTTTACTACCCGCTTCTAATGGAGGAAACTCTAATACAACAAGAGCTTTTTAGAAACCTTGCCATCGTGTTATCAATGGCTTTATTCGTCATTTTTGCGATTTCTAGAATTATATATCCAAAGCTTTTTGTCTCCATTTATAGCTTCAGCAAGTTTTTTTCCTTTAGACATAAAGATGATTTTGGTTCGGGAATCAGGTTGTTTAGTACCGAGAGTTTCTATTTCACTGCTGTTCTTTCTTTAAACTTCAGTTTTATAATTATTTGTATTTTTCTTTTTAACTCAGAATTCCAGAATCTAATCTCCTGGTTAGAGATAAAATCCCTGACTTGGGGAATATTGGTTTGGGTAATTTTAGCCTTGGCAATTCAGTTCACTTTCTTTTTAAAATTCCTGTTAATTCGAATGTTTGGCTGGCTTTTTAATGTGTCCTCTGACCAGAGTAGGCATTTTCAAGAGTTTCAATCAATGAACAATAGCTTCTCTTTGATCCTTTATTTGCTCATTAGTTTCTCGATTTATATCCGTTTTGTCTTCCCTGTTTTTAGCCTTAAAATATTGGCAGTGATGGTTGGTATTTATTTGGTTTTCAGACTGATCAATCTCTTTTTCAAAATTCGTCACCTTGGGGCATATAGTAACTTATATATATTTTCTTACCTTTGCAGCACAGAATTAATACCTACTTTACTAGGATTGAGTCTGTTCGTTTGACCAAGACAGATTAGATAAAACGCAGGGAAGAATATGTCCAACAGCACGAATGAGGAGAGGGTAAAACCCGTTAAGAGTATCCTCGTGTCACAGCCAAAGCCTTCAGATCCAAAATCTCCATATTATTCGCTTGCCAGTAAATATGGCATAAAAATAGACTTTAGACCTTTCATTCAAGTGGACCCTATTTCGGCCAAAGAATTCAGAAAGCAGAAAGTAGATATTTTGAGCCATACGGCTATTATTTTTACTAGCAGGAATGCTGTGGATCATTTCTTTACGATCTGTAAAGACTTGAAGATTGAAGTGCCAGCCGATATGAAATACTTCTGTATTTCTGAACAAACAGCATATTACTTGCAGAAGTACATTGTTGTGAGGAAAAGGAAAATATTTACCGGGTCAAGAACTGCTCAAGATTTGATAGAAATCTTAAAGAAGCATAAGAACGAAAAATATTTATTCCCTTGCTCTAATATTAGAAAGGATGATATTCCTGGTTACTTAGAAGAGAATGGATTTAAATTTTCTGAAGCAGTTATCTATGAAACTGTGGCTAGTGACTTATCTGATCTAGATGATGTAACGTATGATATTTTGGCTTTTTACAGCCCAAGTGGTATAAACTCCTTGTTTGTGAATTTTCCGGAATTCAAACAGAATGATACACGCATTGCGGTGTTCGGCCCGACTACAGCTCAGGCTTCAAGAGATGCAAATTTGGTGATTGATATAGAGGCTCCTCAACCTAATGCTCCTTCCATGACAGGCGCCTTGGAACTCTATATTAAGAAGGCAAATAATCTTTAATTTGGAAAACCTCTAAGGGCAAAAGCTAGTTTTCTTGTATTATTGAGAGGGTGATTAAATAAATCATTTATCTTACGCGTTAACAGATTATGTCAAGAGCTTTTAGCTTAGCCTTTTTCTTCTTCTTTTTAGCCTTTGGGCTAAGAGCTCAGCAGGATGCTCAGTTCACTCAGTACATGTTCAATCCAATGTACTACAACTCTGCCTTTACAGGCCTTTCTAATGCTAACACGCTCACTGCTATTCACAGGTCTCAATGGTTTGGATATGATGGTACAATTAATCCAGGTGGAGCCCCAACCACTCAGTTCGTTAGTTACAGTACACTTTCGAAATGGTGGAATGGTGGATTAGGTGTTCATTTAGTCAATGACAACCTTGGACCTTCTAATAACTTAGAGCTGAAGGTTTCCGGCTCATATTTTATAACTCTTCCGGGTGATGCATCGATCAGTATTGGTCTCAATGCTGGTTTTTTTTCTAGTGGTCTTGATTTTGATCAACTCGTTTTAGTCGATCCAAGCGATGATATAGTTAATCTTTCTGGGAAAGAGTCTCAATTAAGGCCTGATATAGGTGCTGGAATACTTTATAGAAAGGGAAATTTTTTTGGTGGTTTCAGTACAAATCACTTAATTCAACCGAAATTTGATTTTGGACAGGATCAAATTGCCAATCAATTAATTCGACACTACTATTTAACTGCGGGCTACGACTATGCCTTAAGCCCAGAAGTTACGATCACTCCGACCATATTGTTAAAATCAGTAGGATTTGATTCCTATTCATGGGAGTTAAGCACAATAGCTCGCTATAATGACCAGCTTTGGGCAGGAGTATCCTACAGGCAATCAGAATCCGCATCGGTTATGATTGGATATAGTATACTAAAGGATCGTAGTCTTGCGTTGGCATATGCGTTAGATATAGTTCTTGCAGACAGGAATAGTAAGGAGCCGACTTCTCAAGAGATTATGCTCATTTACAAATTCCCAAGTAAGAACAACGGAATAAATCTTGGGAGAAACATCATAAGAACTCCAAGGTACCGTTACTAAACAAAAGTTTACCTTAAGTTAAGCTTTGTAGAATTTTCTATCTCAGGATGGATTACTAACAATAAAATATTAATTTTCGCGCTTCATTTGCCAAATGAGGGATTTTTGAAGGGCGAATAGAAATAAAACTAAAACAATGAAGAAGTCTTTACTGGGTCTATTATTTGTGGCTCTTCTTGCTTTGAACACAGGCTGTAGCATGTTCGAAGGCTTTCTTGGAGGTGGAGGAAAAGAGCAAGGTTTGATCGATGAAGGTCAATTGCTTGGCGTGCTAGATAGAGAAGGTTGGTATCAGGAGTTGCCATATGGTATGGTTCAAATTCCCGGAGGAACTTTCTATATGGGCCAAGCTGATGAAGATGTGGCTGCCTCTCAAATTAACTTCAATAGGCAAATTACCGTCAGCTCCTTTTTTATGGACGCTGAGGAGATCACAAATAACGAATACCGTCAATTTCTCTATCACATAGCCGATCTTGCAGAAAAAGGAGATAGATACTACACAAGAGAGCTTCTTGCTACTGTAGTTCCTAATTCAAATGTTTGGGATGAAGAGTTTACATATCACTATGGTGATAGAATGACTCAATATTACTTTGAACATACCGCTTTCGATAATTACCCGGTAGTAGGAGTAAGTTGGGATGCTGCGGAGAAGTTCTCTGAATGGAGAACAATTTTCCTCAATAACGGTCAGCAATCAATGAATGAAGGAGGAGGTGGACTCTTCTCTTTTGGTAAAAACAAGAACCAACCAGATCCAGGTGCTGGAGCAGGTGGCCCACTTGGTGCTGCTGGCCCTCAAGGTGCTGTTGGTGCTGCTTCTGGCCCTGAGTCTAGTACATTTATCGATACATCTCCCATCGAAAGTAGGTATCCTAATTTCAGATTAGCAACGGAAGCCGAGTGGGAATATGCGGCTCGTGGCGGAAAAGAAATTGTGAAATATCCATGGGGTGGCCCATACATTAGAAATAGAGACGGTTGTTTCTTAGCTAACTTCAAACCAGGTAGAGGAGCGTATGCCGATGACGGTTATCCTTACACGGCTCCTGTCAACTCATTCCTTCCAAATCCATTCAATCTTTACAATATGTCAGGTAATGTGGCAGAATGGGTAAGAGATGATTTTTCACCAGTGTATAACCCGTTGGTGTGGGATTTGAACCCTATGTTCTTATATGATGAGGAAACAGAAAGTCAAAGTCCTCATTATGGAAAGAAAGTAGTAAGAGGCGGGGCTTGGAACGATATATCATATTACCTTCAAACAGGAACAAGAACTTTCGAATACCGAGATGTGGCTTCGGCTTCCATTGGATTTAGATGTGCAATGGACTATCTTGGACAAGAATAAACCTCAAAAAATTATCAAATTGATCTTCAACCCAATTTATAAAACAAATGGCTAGTAAATTTACTGAGAACTTTTACGGCAATGTAATGCCGAAAATTTATGGACTAGGAGCTGCGGTAGTAATTGTCGGAGCAATGTTTAAACTCGAAGGGTGGGCAGGGGCCACTCCGATGTTGATCACCGGTCTAAGTGTGGAAGCACTCATCTTCGCATTTAGTGCTTTTGAACCTAAAGCAACAGATTACACCAAAGAGTTATTTCACGCAACGACAAAGTCGGGTGCTGCCACTGAAAAGAAAGATGACATTTCTCTTGAGAAAATGTTGAAGCAGGCGGCTATCAGTAAAGATGGTTTGCAGAACTTAAAAGATGGCATGGACAACTTGGCTCAGAATGCTAAGTCGTTAGCTAACATGTCAAACGCCTCGGTAGCTACTGACGAGTATGCCAAAAACGCTAAAACTGCTGCGGCATCATTATCTAAAATTGATCAATCTTCTTCTCAAGCTGCTGCTGCATTTGCAGAGGTTGCAGGAACCGTTAAAGGTTCTGGAGCTAACCAAGCACAACTAAAGGCGGCTACCGAACAATATCAGGTGCAGTTGAAAGAGGCTGCTACTCAGCTTCAAGCTTTGAGTGGTGCTTACAAAGCAGAATTAACAGATACCGAATCTGTTGCTAAATACATGAAAGGTTATTTAACCAACATGGAAACCATGATAAAGGGTGCCATGAACACAGCAAAAGCTACGGAAGAATTCCAGGCTCAAATGAACCAGTTGAACACCAATGTTACTTCATTGAACAAGGTGTATGGAGCTATGCTTTCTGCGATGAAACAAACTAACAATTAAAACCTGATCTACTATGGCAGGAGGTAAAGAAACCCCACGGCAGAAGATGATTGGCATGATGTACCTCGTGCTAACAGCTCTTCTCGCCCTACAGATTAAGGATACAGTGTTAGAAAAATTCGTTTTAATTGAAAATGGATTACAGGTATCTAATTCCGCTTTTATTGATTACAATCAGCAGGTATTAGAGGATATAAAGAGTGATGTTGCCAATCAGGGTAACAAAGATGGTGACTTGGCGGTACAAAAAGTTGCTGAAAACGTTCGCTCCATTACTACAGGACTCGCTAATTATCTTGATGAATTGAAACTTGAAGTTGGAAAAGCTTCAACAGGTGGAGATACATCTGCAATTTATGAAAGAGCTACCCTCAAGAAATATGAGGAACCATCGAATTTCCTTGTCAACAAAGGTAACGCAGAACTTTTGAAAGAAAGACTTGATGAGTATCCGGGCAAAGTAAATGCTTTGGTAGACTACCTGGGTAAAGGAGGTATGAATGCAGAATGGTTAAAATCCATTGCTATTGATGCCAACGATATCAAGTTTTACGAAAACAATGCCGAGGCAAAAGATGAGGATTATGCCAAATTTAACTTTTACAAAGCTCCTTTAGCCGCGGTTCTTGCACAACTAACCTTTTACAAAAACCAGATTTACAGTAAAGAATCTGAGGTTTTAAACAAACTAAGAGGTTTGGTAGGTACTGCTGTTACAGCCAGTGCTGACGGTGTTCCTGATGCTGAAACTATCCAGCCATTAACCCAGGCAACTCCTAGTGCAGAGCCTGCAGAACAGGCTACTGACAATACATCAAATACGCCTACCAATACACCTAGACCAAAATCCTCTGGAAGTGGTTCTACAGAAATTGCTGAAGCGGATTTCTTGAAAGGTAGATTTGCTGGTATTGATTATGCGCAAGCAACAATTTTGTCTGAGTCGAACTTAGTAACAGCTGGTTTGGATTTCACTGCTGAAGCATTCCTTACCTTAGGTAACTCTTCTTTGCAACCAGAGATTAAACTCAATGGTAAGGCAGTAGATGTTGTGAACGGGCGTGGAGTGATTAACTTCAAAACGAGCGCTCAGCCAAGCGAATATGATGCTAATGGATTAGCAACTAAATCTTTTGAAGTAGAGATTACTGCTGAAGATGGAGAAGGTGGTACAATTACGAGAACTACTCGGCATGAGTATTTGGTTGCTCAACCAGTGATTGACGTAAGATCTCAATCTGTTGAGGTGCTTTACTTAGGTTGTGCCAATAGTCTAAACATAAACGTCCCTGCTTTAGGACCTGCTTATCAACCTAGCTTTAGAGTTAATGGTGGTACATATACAACAGGTTCTCAGAAAGGACAGATTATTGTTGACCCTTCACAAAGAGAAGTAAGTATCAGTGTTTCGAGTTCAGGTTTACCAATTGGAACTAGAGAGTTTCAGGCTAAACCAGTTCCTCTACCTAAGTTAGATGTTCGTCCTAATGGACAACCTTACGATGCGAAGAACGGATTGGATGAAAAGCCGACTAGTCTGACTCTTTTCCTTCCTTCTGATCCTGATTTTGCAGAGAGGTTCTCTCAAGATGCACAGTTTCTTGTGAGTAAAGGATCAATAACATTAGCTAGAGGAAAAACTTCTAAAAGAACAATCGCAATTGATTCACCAACTTCAAGAGTCGATCTTTCTCCATTAATAAGTCAAATGCAATCTGGAGATAGAATTGTCGTTTTTGTAGAGGAGATTGTTAGAATTAACTATAAGAATGATCGAATTCCGATCAAGTTTACTGGCGATATGACATTAAATATTAACTAGTATGAAAAAAGGCGCGGCAATTTTATTGGCAATGCTTCTTGTGTTTTCTATAAATGCTCAAGAAGAGGGTGCAGGTACAGATCCTGCAAAGTTCCTTCAATCAATTGAAAGTACCACAAAGGTTGCCGGCCTTAATAGTGCGCGAAAGCTTAATAATGAGTTCTCTGTCAGACCAATCAGGGATGAAGATATTATGTTCAGCATTCGTTTATGGTCAAAAATGAATTTCAATGAAAAATTGAATGCTAACTGGAATGCTAAGGAGTCTCGAATTTCTGAAGTCATTTTACAAGGGATTCAAGATTTCTATGAGGCAAAAAGTCAAGCATTAGACCAGCAAGTGGGCATTACTCCTTATGCTACTTTGGAAACTGGTGCTCAAGGGTTCGATGAAGATGTAATCTTGTCTGAAGCCGATTTCACGAATAATTTGAAGAATATGTCTACCGCTCAAGGCAACTATGACGAAGCTTTGAGAGGTCAAGACAGGGCCGAAATAAAAACGAGAGAGAATGGTCGTTTTGCCAACTTCTCAGATGCACGTTTGGATTCAATTATTGATGTGGAATATCAAGCGACTGCAGCTGCTCGCCCTCTTGATCCTGCAAATAAGGGGGATTTGGATGTTTTGTTGATAGAAGAGGATCTAGTTTTCGATAGAAATCAATCTTTGGCGAAGTGGGATATTGTTTCAATCACTTTAGTGGCACCACCAAAGGCATCTGTTGCTGGTACGGAACGCGAGATTGTTCGGGTTAAATACCAAGATTTGGTGAATTATATTGAGCAGGTATACTCAACCTCTAACAAAAATACTGGCTATTGGTACAATCCAAAAAACCCAAGAGACAAGAACATCAATTTTGTCCATGCTTTTGATCTTAGGTTATTCAGCTCTTACATCACTAAATTCCAAAACGTGGATGACGATAATATTCAAACCTTGTTTGGTAGTTCGGATTATGACTACTCTATTATAGAGCAAGCTATGAAGAAGCGTTACGAACTGTTAGAGAAAATGCATAACCTCTGGGAATACTAGGCCTGAGTGTTGAAGATATTGAAGAAGGAAGCCTAATTGGCTTCCTTTTTTTGTTTGAAGTGATTGAGCACAACTTGCGTTTTAGCTTTACCTATGATATCGGAGATCTCCTGTTCGGCCGCTTCTTCAATTCTTGACATGGTACGGAACTCCTTCATTAATTTGTCGACAGTCGCTTTTCCTAAACCCTTAACTTCTTCTAGTTCAAATTTGAAACTGTTTTTACTTCTTAAGTCTCTATGGAAAGTAATAGCAAATCTGTGAGCTTCGTCTCTGAGCTTTTGAATTAGTCTGAGTGACTCTGACTTCTTGTCGATATGAATTGGGAAGGAATCTTCAGGGAAGTAAAGTTCTTCGAGTCTTTTGGCTATGCCAATAATCGGTATCTCTCCATAAAGATTGAGTGCCTTTAGGGCTTCACAAGCAGCACTGAGTTGCCCCTTTCCTCCATCAATTACAATGAGCTTGGGCAATGGCTGGTTTTCTTCAGTGAGTCGTTTGTAACGCCTGCCAACAATTTCTTTCATAGACCCAAAGTCATCAGGCCCAATAACAGTTTTGATTTTATAATGCCTGTAGTCTTTCTTAGATGGCCGCCCCATTTTGAAACACACCATACTTGCTACAGGGTTAGTCCCTTGTATGTTCGAGTTATCAAAGCATTCAATGTGAGTAGGTAATTCTTTTAAGGCAAGATCTGATTGCAGCTGTTTCAAGACTCTGTTGCCCTTGTCTTTTACATTTTCAAGAGAACTGTATTTCTCTTTTTTGGCGAACAAAGCATTTTTAAAAGAAAGCTCAATGAGTTTCTTTTTATCGCCAATTTGAGGTTGTATGAGTTTAAAGTTTTCCGTTTCAAGCTCTAGGTCTTTATTGATAAGCACTTCTTTGGCAGTGCTCCTAAACCTGTCTTTTAAGTCAACAATCATAAGGCTTAGAATCTCTTCATCAGTTTCATTGAGCCTCTTTTTAACCTCACTGGTTTGAGAGAGATTGATAGTGCCATTCTTAATCCTCAGGTAATTCACAAAAGCAAACTTCTCATCCGCAACAATGGTGAAGACATCTAGGTCGGCAATTTTAGGACTGACCACAATAGACTTGCTCTGGAACCGATCTACTAGATCCAATTTATCTTTGAACTTCTGTGCGGACTCATATTCTAGTTTTTCGGCAGCCATCACCATCTGCTCTTTGAAGAATTGCTTTGGAACTGATAGGTTGCCTTTCAATATATTCAAAGCTTGATCTATATCCTTTAAATAGTCTTCCTC
Source organism: uncultured Roseivirgaceae bacterium (assembly GCA_964350505.1). Lineage (GTDB taxonomy): Bacteria > Bacteroidota > Bacteroidia > Cytophagales > Cyclobacteriaceae > Roseivirga. The sequence goes on from CAYGKL010000003.1 coordinate 24,077, forward strand.
GCTTTGTAATCCTTCACAAGGGCCCTTACAATTTCCAATATGATATTCTAGGCAGACTTTGAATTTTTCTTTGGCAATGTTCTCTTCACTTAAATCGAATCGGCAGGTTCTGAGCGTAAAGAGTGTATTGATGAGTTTCAATACATTGTTCATGGCTTTTACGTTGGCAAAAGGACCAAAATATGTGCCGTTTGAGGGAATGAATTTTCTAGTGCTGTAAATTCTAGGGAAGCGCTCTTTGGAGACACAGAGATAAGGAAAGGTTTTGTCATCTTTCAATAAGATGTTATATCTCGGTTGGTTCTGTTTGATCAGGCTGTTTTCAAGCAGCAATGCATCAAACTCAGAGTTCACCAATGTCACCTCAATGGCAACTATTTCCGATACCAATCTTCTGGTTTTTCGATTGACTCCGTTTTGCTTATTGAAATAGCTGGAAACTCGCTTTTTTAAGCTTTTCGCTTTGCCAACATAGATAAGTGTTCCTTCTTCATTGAAGTATTTATATACCCCAGGATTGTCGGGTAGTTTTAGAACATCTTTTGGATGAATGCGAGTGACCTGCATAGGCCGAAATTAGTAAATATCGTCATCATAAATGATGGTAGAATCGGAAGTAGTCAGTACATCAGTGAATTTCTGACAATCTATTTCCATGCTTAAGTTCGGAGGCCTCTCGAAGAGTGTTTTTTGAATGTTCAAAGTGCTGTCTGCGTAAACATCTTTCATAAATAGGGCAACAATTGGCATGGCTGTTCTCGCACCCTGACCATCAGGCCAGCTTGAGAAGTGAATGGCTCTATCATCACCGCCAACCCAAGCACCCGCCACCACTTCATTGGTAACAGCTACAAACCAACCATCGGAGGCATTTTGGGTTGTTCCAGTTTTGGCACCCATACTACTTTTCTCTTGTGGTCTATCTACCAAACCATATTGCCATTGAAGCCTCTGTCCAGAACCCGACTTTACGGTTTCTTGCATCATGTTGAGCATTACATAGGCTACATCTTCATTGATGGCTTTGCTTTTTCTTGGAACATGTCTGTAAATCTCATTACCGTATTTATCTTCAATTCGGCTGATATAATAGGGTTCAATATGAGTCCCTTTGTTGGCGAATGTGCCATAGGCTCCTAGCACTTCGTGCAGAGACACATCCTCGGTGCCTAAGGCAATAGAATAATAAGGTGGAATGGTACTTTCAATGCCTAACCTTTTAGCCATATCCACCACTTTAGGAGGCTTCACAATTTCCATGACTCTCGCTGTAATTGAATTCACTGATTTGGCCATGGCTAACTTCATGGTCATTTCTTCACCACTGAATCTACCCTCGGCATTCGATGGATCCCATATTTCATTTCCATTGCCTGTAGCTATGGCTACCGCTTCATCCTTGAACGTGAAGCAGGGTGAATAGCCTTGCTCAACAGCTGTGGCATAAACAAATGGTTTGAAAAGAGATCCTGGTTGTCTTTTTCCATGTCTTACGTGATCGTACTGAAAATGCTGGAAGTTGATTCCACCTACCCAAGCTTTTACAGCTCCTGTCTTCGGGTTCGTGGCAAGAAAGCCCGATTGAAGGAATTGCTTGTAATATCTGATGGAATCTACAGAGCTCATTACGGTATCTACTTCACCACCCCAACTGAAAACCTTCAGCTTCTTTGGCTTATTCATGTAATAATCAACGGAGTCTGATTTCGCACCATATTTTTTGGTTAGTCTTCTATATGCCGTTGAGTTAGGAACAATAGTTTTTTCAAAAAAATCATCTAGTTCTCTTCCTTTGCTATCTATCCACAGGTCTCTACCTTCTTGGGCAAGTAGAGAATCAAACTTATGCTGTACCATTCGCATAGCGCTATCCATTGCATTTTCAGCATAGCCTTGCATTCGTGAATTGATAGTGGTGTAAATTTTTAATCCATCGCCATAAAGGTCGTAGCCAAGGTTTTCACAAAGAACACGTAAGTCTTTTCTGGCTTCTTCTCTAAAGTATTGAGCCAAACCTGTGTTGTGATCTTGTTGTCTGAAATCATCAAGATTGATGTCTTGAGTCTTCAGTGTATCGTAGGCTTCAGCATTTAGGAAATTATACTTTACCATTTGGCTCATCACCACATTTCTTCGCTGTTTAGAATTTTCTGGATTGATATCTGGTCGGTAAGTTGTTACACCCTTCTGCATACCAGCAAGAATAGCGGCTTCACTCACGGAGAGTTCCTTGGGCAGTTTATTGAAATAGGTTTTAGCGGCTGATTTAATGCCATAAGCATTGTTGCCAAATTCTACCGTGTTGTAGTACATGGCCATTATCTCTTCTTTGGTGTAAGACTTTTCTAACCTCACTGCCAGAATCCACTCCTTTGTTTTATAGATGAGTTGTCTTAATAACTTATTGTCTTCAAGCGATCCTTTCTCTTTCACGCCAGCCACCCTCGTGTTGAAAAGGTTCTTTGCCAACTGTTGACTAATGGTTGAACCGCCACCCTTTGGGCTGAGAGTAATTACTCCAAAAGCTACCCGAAACATACTTTCAAGATCGATACCGGAGTGATTGTTGAATCTTATGTCTTCAGCAGCTAGCAGGGCATGTACCAGATTATCTCCCAACTCATCATAAGTAACAGGGTTCCGGTTATCTCGATAATAACCCGAACCGAGCTGGACACCATCTTCAGTAAAAAGGAGTGAGGTAAGGTTTTGTTCAGGATTCTCTAACTGACTGTAACTAGGCAAGCCACCAAACCAATTATTGACATTTTTACTCACCGCCCAGATGTAAGCAGGAAAACCTATAATTCCCAGAGCGAAACCAACCCATATTAGAATTACTAACTTCTTAAGTATGGGGCGTCTTTGGCTGAGTTTTTCTTTAGCGGTCATCTATTTGTAAAATTTCTTGTGAAAAGCGAGATAATCATCTAACGCTTTGTCTTGAAACAATTGTGTAAGGTTGTCCCTAGAGATAGCAAAATTATGAAAATTTGAGTCGTTTTGCAGATTCAGTCGCTGAAGCTCTTTCTCCAACGAATTTCTGTATAGTTCTGACGCAGATTTAACCTTGAAAGTACTGATGAAAAGGAGCCCGACTTTTCCTAAAGGGTTGAAATTGAGATATGAAACCGAAAGGCGAGATGACTCGAAATTAGCTTTGTTGAAATCCTCAATTTTCTTTTTAAGGTCAGTGGTAGTTCCTGAGCTTTCACTATAGGTGAAAGCCACTAGATGAATTTGCTGAAAGTCTTCGCTAAACTCTTTCTTTAGGTTGCCTAAAATTTCTTCGGTGGCTGGAGATATCGCTGACAGTAGGTTTTTGGCGTATGCTGTTTGCGGTTCTTCAGGATATTTATCGATGAAATCATTGAGCGCCTGCTCATAAGAAACTATGCTTTCTGTTTTGGCTTTGAGGATGGCAGACAACAGCTCTACGGTTGGAAGAAAGTCGACATCCTCAAAAGAGCTCAAGGTGGTTTTAAGTTTTTGGTCGGCCAAAATATAGTCACCAGACTCGTATGCCTGATAAGCTGAAGCATATTCCAATTGCAAGGCCCTGTTTCTGGCAGCCTTTTCCTGAAGGTAATTTGGGTTAATGAGTGTCTTTGCTAAAATGGTTTCAGGAAACTCATCGATAATCATTTGTTTGTAGCGTTGAGCTTCAGAGGCATCAATTGGTTCATAAAGCGTAAAGAGTGCATATAAAGCATCTATTCTGTGGTTTGTTTTTGGGTATTTCTCAAGCAGGGTCTCATAGGTGACAATAGATTTGCCATCTTGCTCCAAGCCGAAGCGATAGATTCTCCCTAGATTAAAATAGGCATCTTGAATTTCCAGGCGCGCTTTTTCTTTATCCTCTTCTGTTTGTGGAATAGTGGCCATCAGTTTGGCCACATCGGTTTGTCTACTACTCTTTAAGTCTGGTTGAGGTGCACCTTGATTAGGATCACTTTGAATGTCCTCTTCGGTATCGGCAACTATGTCAATACCTAGGTTTTGTTTTAAGCTCCTTCTCCAATTATTTTCAAGGGGTCGGTTTCCCCAGATTCTTTGAAACTCTAACTGTCCTTGGCCAACGGCTTGTTGATTGTAAAAATACCAAGTGCCACTTCCATCTGGTGCTTGGAATCCTGAGTCATCCACTCTATTGAGTCCCAAAGAGTTTGCAGCCTGATTGGCTCTTTCTTTTGCTTTCGCTTTTGCCTCTTTATCCTCTAAATATCTATTGAGGTAGGCCTCTAAAGAAACAGGATTCATTTCAGAAAGCGTTAAAAGGCTATCATTCTTAGAGATAATGTTCAACTGGGTTACGAAGTCTTTCAATACTACTTGCCTTTTAGAAATGGTTTCGAAATTCTCAATGTCTTTTGGCAGCTTAGTGACAGCACTATCGTAATAGGCGCTTGCGAGGTTGAAGTTTTCGAGGTCATCAAAATAGATTTCCCCAAGCCTGAGAAAGGCCAGTCCTTGTTGTCTTTGGTTGGGTAGTTCTACCTGGGTGGCGAGTATATAATTTTCAATGGCCTTCGGCAGATTTCTTCGGTTCTGCTCTAACTGACCTATAGTGTAATAGATTTGGTCCTGATACTCGAGGTTCTTTCCATCCTTGAGCATTTTTTTAAACACCTTGTAAGCTTCATCTACATTTCTTGGGTTCGAAAGTCCAGAAACGGCCAATTTATTCAGCTTGGCGTGGAACAATATTTCATAAGGTGGATTTCCCTTTAAGGCATTATCATAGTATTGAAAGGCATTGGCATATTCACCAGCCTCTTGTGCCAATTGACCCAAGATGAAGTTCACTCTAATCTTGTAGACCTTTTCTTCTAAGGCTGGCTGAACTCTTTCAAGCAGTTCTTTGACGCGGTCATATTCGTCCAAACTTTGATAATAAAATGCAGCGGTCAGCAAATAGTCAATGGAGTTTTCAGGAGTTAGCGTCTCCGATTGAAGAAATTGAGAAACCTCGTTGGCCTGATCTGGGTTTTCCATATCCATATAGGCTCGCATGAGTGCAATGAGCGCTTTCTGTCGGGTTGCATCGTCTTTGCTATTCTGATTGATATATTGGAAGGTTTCAATGGCGTATTGCCACTGGGCTCTCAAGTATCTGATTTTACCAATGATGAGGTAACTGTCATCTGTCCAATCGCTGGTTTCCCACCATTCAATGGTTTGACTAGATTTTTTGAAAGCATCATCAAGCTTTTCCTTGTTGCCTTTTACAGTGGAAGAGTCTACTTCAGGGAAAATTTTTAGAACTTCATCGAAGTTGTATTGATATCTTTCTTCAAAGGCCTGATAAACTTCATTTACGTATTGGTCGGCATAGAAGTAGCCATTATACCTCGCATTAATATTCTGGTAGCCTTTTGAATTACAGCCCATAAGTGGCAGTAAGAGCAGAAGGCAAAAGATTCTAATGATATGTAAATTCTTGATTTCCAATATGGAATGTTATCGATCTAGCAACGAAATTAATGAGCAAATAATACAATATTACTGATGCGGTTGAGTATTAATCAATATTTTTGTCATCCTTGACTGTATATAAGTGGCTCGATTTAAGACGACTCTTTCTAATTGGCTAAACGCCCGACACATTTTGATTATTCAAAATGAAGAGAATTTCTCTGAGAAAGCCACATACAAGTTCACTTATGCAAAGATTGTCTTCTTTGCTTTCCTAACTATTGTAGCAATTTTCGTCCTCAGCTTTTATATGGTCAACACCATTTTAGACCAGTGGTTCGACCCTCGGTATGCCGAAAGACAAACAAGGCAGGAACTTGTGGGGATGACTTTTTCCTTGGATTCACTCTCTTATGAGCTTGAAAGTAGGGATCAATTCATCCAAAGTATCAAGAAGGTATTACAAGGAGACGTTACCACCAACGAAATTCCGGAAAGCGAAGAGGCCGGTTCAAATGAACAGACAGATTACGAGCAGTTGGAAAGAATTGATAGTACTTTTAAGACTGAGTTTGAAAGAGTGGGTGGAGATTTTCTGTTAACAGGAAATGTCGATAATGTAGAGTTGAGAAATATTTATTTCTTTCCTCCTATTAGCGGATTGCCCATTGCACCTTTCGATCCAAAGAATGGACATTTTGGAACTGATATAGTTTCTAAAAAGGATGAACCAGTGAAGGCCATGGCAGATGGCACGGTGATTTTTACGGGTTGGACCCAAACAGATGGTTATATAATTGCCATTCAGCACCGCGAAAATCTAATCTCTATTTATAAGCACAACTCAATTGTAACAAAAGAAGTAGGAGATGTTCTTTTAGCGGGTGATATTATAGCCATTATCGGTAATACAGGAGAATTGACCAGTGGACCACACCTTCATATAGAATTATGGTACAACGGTTCGGCAGTAAACCCTGAAGAGTTTATTTCGTTTTAGTAAAATCAACTTATAAAGACCTCAACTATGTTTTCAAAAGAAGACAAAAAAACAACCGAAGACTTAAGCCAAACCAGTAACATCATTGGTAAGGAAACGATATTAGAAGGTAGCCTTGAATCGGCTGGTAATATTCGCATTGAGGGTAAGATTTACGGTAATGTGAAGGCCAAGGCTAAATTCGTTTTGGGCAGTGAAGCATACGTAGACGGAAGTGTAGTAGCTCGTTCAGGAGAAGTTGCAGGAAAGATAAGAGGCAACATTGAAATTGCCGAAATGCTAATTTTAAAGCCTAGTGCTGTTATTAATGGTGATATTCTTACCAATCAATTGGTCGTAGAGCCTGGTGCTACTTTTAATGGCGGATGTAAAATGGGTCACCTGGCTAAAGAAATTCAAATTGTAACCCCACAGAGCCGTGTCGCAGAAAAGGCCATCAAACGAGCCTAATAGTTACCTTAAATACTCTCAACTAGGCATTCAGCTGTTTGTTACCATTGGCCTATGTGGTTGGTTAGGCCTCAAAATGGATGAATGGTGGAATAACGGAAAGCCATTGTTCATTATAATAATGGTGCTCATAGGTACCATCGGTGCTATCTATCAATTGTATCGTTCTCTTCCGAAGGAGTGATCAGTTAACGGTTGATCAGAAACCAGTAGAACTTCGTCCGACTCCTGTCTTCCGTCTTCAAGCTTCTTAACAGATAATCCAATTATAAGCAGGTAATTACGGCTCAACTATCTACCTTTGCGGCCATGAAAAGTTTGGGACGCCAAATCCTTGATTCTCTCGTATTTAGCCTCATTCTATGTGGTTTGATTTTCGGTTTACAACAAATTGAAATGGAGAAATCATTGGTGCATCCACAAATTTGGTCGATCATGATCTTCTCTCTTATTCTAGGGATTATCGTAGTGGCCATTGCTCATTGGGCATTGAGTTCCTTCGATGCAGATATGAGGCCGAATATTTTCATTGGAATTACGGTGCTTAGAATGATTCTGAGCATGATTTTCCTCGGAGCGGTCATCTTTATTGGCTTGGAAGGAAGGGTGCTTTGGGTAGCCAATTTCTTCGTAGTCTATTTATTTTATTTAGTATTTGAAATATATACCATTCTGTCTAACTTGCGCGCGATTTCGGGAGAGGGTGAAAAAAAATGATGAAAAAAAGCAGAACTAACATTCTCAATTTACTGACCATTAGCTGCTTAGTAGCGATATTCAGTTTAACAAGTTCTTCAAATTTATGGGCTGGATCTGACAGCGGAGATGAACCAAAAGAAGGTGGAGACACCGAGTTCATCATGCACCACATTGCAGATGACTATCAATGGCACATTATTACCCTTGGCCATACCCATGTAACTATTCCACTTCCTGTAATTATCTACGATTATGAGGAAGGTTTGAAAGTCTTCATGTCATCAGATTTTTATGACGAGCACCATGAGCCAATTGCTCATGAAGGATTCATGATTGATCATGGAAAACTTCTTAAGGTGGGTGCTGAGCACAACGATCCTGAGCATGCCGACATGGTTGCTAAGCATCACGGGCCGGGTTCTGAAGATCAACATGGTTCAATGGATGGTGAAGACCACCACGAAGGTGAAGCTGGAGAAGAAGAACATCATGAGGGAGGTACAGAAGGATTTTTAGATCTATCTATTACAAAGAATGTTGCCTCACTTTTATTGAGCGTAGTTTTAATGTTGGTGGTTTTCTTTTCAGTAGCCAAACGATATAAGAATGGTGTTTCAGCACCTAAAGGAATTCAGTCACTCTTTGAGCCAATCATTGTTTTCATCAGAGATGACATAGCTAAAACTAACATTGGAGTTGGAAAGTATGAGCGTTTTATGCCATACCTATTAACTCTTTTCTTCTTTATACTATTTAATAACCTTTTAGGCTTAACGCCTGGAGCGGCTAACTTGACCGGAAATATTACGGTTACGCTTTGCTTAGCTCTTTTCACTTTCTTCATTACTCAGTTTAATGGTAGAAAAGCATACTGGGGCCATATACTTTGGACACCTGGCGTGCCGCTACCTTTGAGACCAATCATTTTGGTGGTTGAAGTAATAGGAATTTTTACCAAGCCAATATCATTGACTCTTCGTTTGTTTGCGTCAATTACAGCCGGACACATTGTAGTGTTAGCCATTGTTGGTCTTGGATTCATTTTGAATAGTTTTGCTGTGGGGGTAGTGGGAACACTCTTCTCTGTGGTGATATCTGTTATAGAAATATTAGTGGCCTTGATTCAAGCCTACGTATTTACATTGTTTTCATCAATGTACATCGGACAGGCAGTTGATGACGGACACCACTAATTGATTTAGGAACCATTGTTTCATTTATAATAATAAACTTATGTTAGCTATTTTATTAACTGCTGGTTATGCCCTTATGGGAGCTGGTATTGGTGCTGGTCTTGTTGCAATAGGCGCAGGTCTTGGTATCGGAAAAATTGGTGCTTCTGCTATGGAAGGTATGGCTCGTCAGCCAGAAGCTGCAGGTAAATTGCAGTCTGGTATGTTGATCATTGCTGCCCTTATTGAAGTAATTGCGCTTTTCGGTGTTGTAGCTTGTTTCTTGCTTGCAACTAACACAGACATCACTGGAGCTCTTTAAGAAGCATTTGAACAGATTTCAGGCTTGGCATTAGGCTGGCCTGAAATCGTTCTTTAAAACTTAGAAACATGGATATATTATCACCAGATACCGGTTTATTTATCTTTCAAACAGTAGCCTTTTTGTTGCTACTTTTCTTATTAGGCAAGTTCGCTTGGAAGCCTATTTTAAGTGGTTTGAAAGAAAGAGAAGAAACAATAGAGAATGCATTGCTTTCTGCTGAACAAGCCAAGAATGAAATGCAAAAGCTTCAGTCTGACAATCAGAAATTATTGGCAGAGGCAAGAGCTGAAAGAGATTCAATCCTGAAAGAAGCAATGGCTGTAGCAACTACCATAAAGGAAGAAGCTAAAGAAGAAACAGGTAAGATTTCAGCTAAAATGTTGGAAGAGGCTAAAGCTGTGATTGAAAATGAGAAGAGAGCTGCTTTGGCCGATGTGAAAACATTGGTGGCCAAGTTATCTCTTGAGATCACTGAAAAAGTTATTCGTAGAGAGTTAAGCGATAAGAAAGCTCAAGAAGCTTTGGTTAACGACTACGTAAAAGATTTGAACTTAAACTAATTCTAGACGCATGTCTGAATATAGAATAGCTTCCCGTTATGCGAAATCTCTGCTAGACCTTGCCGTTGAAAAAGGCATACTAGAAGAAGTGAATAAAGACATGAAGCTTTTAGCCGATTTGTCTGCTGAAAACAGAGATTTAGTATTGATGCTTAAGAGCCCAATTATCACTCACGATAAGAAGTTGGCTGTTTTGAATAAGGTATTCACTGGTAAGGTGAACGACCTGACTTTAGCTTTCTTTCAAATATTGACAAGAAAGCATAGAGAGGCATACTTGGTGAATGTAGCTGAGGAGTTTCATCATCAATACAACGTTTATAATGGTGTGGTGGAAGCCACCATTACTACCACTTTCGCGATAGACCAAAAGTTGAGGAGCGAATTTTCTAAAGTGGTTGAAAAAATATCAAATAAAAAAGTAGAACTCACTGAGGTAATTGATGAGTCAATCATTGGAGGCTTTGTGCTGAAGATTGGTGACCGTCAGATAGACGATTCAGTAAGTTCAAAATTAAAAGCTTTGCGTTTGGAGTTCACAAAGAACCATTACGAGAAAGCATACTAAAAGAGATTTATAACATAATACTATCATAAAATGGCAGATGTAAGACCAGATGAGGTTTCAGCAATCTTAAGAGAGCAACTCTCGAACTTTAAATCTGAGGCTGAATTAGAAGAAGTAGGCACTGTATTACAAGTAGGTGACGGTGTTGCTAGAATCTACGGATTGTCTAAAGCACAGTCGGGTGAATTGTTGGAATTCGATAATGGTTTAAATGCTTTGGTATTGAACCTTGAAGAAGACAATGTTGGAGCCGTATTACTTGGTGATTCAGCTGAGATCAAAGAAGGTGACACAGTAAAGCGTACCGGAAGAATTGCTTCTATTCAAGCAGGAGAAGGTATGGTTGGCCGTGTGGTAGATACTTTGGGTAATCCAATTGATGGTAAAGGACCTATCGAAGGTGAAACCTTCGAAATGCCTTTGGAGAGAAAAGCTCCTGGGGTAATCTATCGTCAACCAGTAAATGAGCCACTTCAGACAGGTATCAAAGCAATTGACTCAATGATCCCGATTGGTCGTGGTCAGCGTGAGTTGGTTATTGGTGACCGTCAGACTGGTAAAACTGCTGTTGTAATAGATACTATCATTAACCAAAAAGAATTCTACGATGCAGGTGAGCCTGTTTTCTGTATCTATGTTGCCATTGGTCAGAAAGCATCAACGGTTGCTGGTGTGGTAGCTGCTCTTGAAAAAGGTGGTGCTATGGATTATACGGTTGTAGTTGCTGCAACTGCTGCTGATCCTGCGCCTATGCAGTTCTTTGCTCCATTTACTGGTGCTGCTATTGGTGAGTTCTTTAGAGATACTGGTCGTCCTGCCCTTGTGGTTTATGATGACCTTTCTAAACAAGCTGTAGCATATCGTGAGGTTTCTCTTCTTTTAAGAAGACCTCCAGGGCGTGAAGCTTATCCTGGTGATGTATTCTATCTTCACTCAAGATTATTAGAGAGAGCTGCCAAGGTGAATGCCAATGATGACATCGCTGCAGCAATGAACGATCTTCCTCCTTCATTGAAAGGAAAAGTAAAAGGTGGTGGTTCATTAACAGCCCTTCCAATTATTGAAACTCAAGCGGGTGACGTTTCTGCTTATATCCCAACCAACGTAATTTCAATTACTGATGGTCAAATCTTCTTGGAAACTAACTTATTTAACTCAGGTGTGAGACCAGCGATTAACGTAGGTATCTCAGTATCTAGAGTTGGGGGTTCTGCTCAGATCAAATCAATGAAGAAAGTAGCGGGTACTTTGAAGTTGGATCAAGCACAGTTCCGTGAATTGGAAGCTTTTGCCAAGTTCGGTTCAGACCTTGATGCTGCTACTAAATTGACAATTGATAGAGGTAGAAGAAACCAAGAAATATTGAAGCAGCCACAGTTCTCTCCAGTTCCTGTTGAAGAGCAAGTAGCTATTATTTATGCTTCAACTAAAGGTTTGATTGACAAAGTGCCCGTAGAAAAAGTGAAGGAATTTGAAAAGGAATTCTTAACACTATTAAGAACAAGTCATAAACCTGCTTTACAAGCATTGAAGGCTGGTAAACTTGATGATTCTGTTGCTTCATTAGAGCAAGTATCAAAAGAGCTTTCATCTAAATATTAATTTCAATTTGGGCTTACCCAAATACCTATAGACTATGGCAAGTTTAAAAGAAGTAAAAGAGCGAATTAAGTCGGTATCGTCTACTCAGCAGATTACCAAAGCTATGAAAATGGTGGCGGCTGCGAAGTTGAGAAGAGCGCAAGACCGAATTGTTCAGCTTAGGCCATATTCAGAGAAGCTAGCTGCTTTGCTGGCGAATGTTTCTTCAGGAAATGCTGAAGAGGGTATGACCACCTATTCTCTAGAAAGAGAAGTTTCGAAGGTGTTGATTGTACCAGTAACTTCAGATAGAGGTCTTTGTGGAGCTTTCAACTCGAACATCAATAAGGCGGTTAAAAACCTGATCAATAATGAAGGAATAGCTGATAAGCATATTGAGATACTTCCTATTGGTAAAAAAGCTTACGATAACTTTAGAAAAAGGGAGTATAAGCTAATCGATGCGTATTGGGATGTTTTCGGTGACTTGACTTTCGACAGAGTGCGTGAAGCTGCAGAGTTTGCTATGAATGCTTATGTTGAAGGTAAATATGACAAAGTTTACTTGGTATATAACGAGTTTAAAAACGTAGCCACTCAAATAGTGAGAAGCGAACAGTTCTTGCCAATCCTTGAATTGGAAAAGCACGAGGATGATGTGACTGCGAATACGGATTATATTTATGAGCCTTCTCAAGACTTCATTATTGAAGAATTGATTCCTAAGTCTCTAAAAATTCAATTCTACAAAGCTGTACTTGAGTCAAATGCTTCTGAGCATGGCGCTAGAATGACAGCGATGGGTAAGGCAACAGATAATGCTGGCGACTTATTGAAAGAATTGAAGTTGACTTACAACAGAACACGTCAGGCGGCAATTACCAAAGAGATCCTCGAGATTGTTGGTGGTGCAGAAGCTTTGGCTGCTCAAGGATAAGAAGTACAACATTTCTAATAAATTTGACCCTGATCCCGATTAATCGGGATCAGGGTTTTTTATGCATAAGATCATTCACTTCGTCCAAAATCTGAGTTTAGACATTACTGCTGGCGCAGTGATATCATGCGTCTTTGTGGCTAAGGTTTTTGGAGTGAGTCTTACTTTAAATATGCTCCTTGGGCTTGCCATAGCCATTTGGCTGATTTATACAATCGATCATTTACTTGATGCCAAAAAAGTAAAAGGTGTAGCCTGTAATCCACGTCATGCTTTTCATCAGAAGTATTTTAAGCTACTTAGTCTATCAGCTATTGTGGCCTTTATTGCTGGGATAGTCAACTGCTTTTTCTTATCTCCAAGCACTCTGGTACTCGGTTCGGGCCTTTCACTAGCTAGCGGACTTTATTTCGTATACCTTAAGCTTAATAAGGTGCAACGTCAAAAGGAGCTTTTCGCAGCGCTGGTTTATACATTTGGGGTATTTACGGCACCATTTAGTCTCTTGTCTGATTTTAGCTGGTTTGCTTTGATTCTTTTAATTCAGTTTTTTCTTTTGGCCTATGCTAATCTGTTACTATTCCCACTCTATGAGCTAGAATCAGATGCTGCCGAGAAGATGAATTCTATAGTAAGGAGAAAAGGTGTGGCTTATATTGAAAATGTGCTAAGGCTTGTTCTTGGTGCTAGCATGGTCATTGCTTCACTCATTATAGTTTTAACGAATGATTATTTTCAAGTGGAAATGATTGTTTTCATCATGATCATCGCACTCATTATGCTCATGAGTAAAGCTCCCTTTTTAAAGCAATATCAGCTTTACAGAATTCTTGGGGATGGTATTTTCTTCCTTCCAGCCTTGTATCTATTATGAGGTTAAATAATTTTAATTTAGTAGCCCCATTCTACGACCTGCTGGCCAAGTTGATTTTTGGTGATCAATTAATTCAAGCCCAAAGTCATTTTCTCAAAATTTTACCTCCTGGCAAGAAGGTGTTGTTTGTTGGGGGAGGAACAGGTAAACTACTTTTGTATCCATTTTTTAAATCAGCCAGCCATATTGATTATGTGGAGCTATCTTCCAATATGCTCGAAAAGGCCAAAAAGAATGGTCAGCATTTATCAAATGTGAATTACTTAGAACAAGACTTTTTCCAAGTAGAAGGAGAGTATGATATCATTATCTGTAATTTTTTCTTAGACTGTTTTGATCAAGAGCATTTGTCTAAAGCAGTGACTCATTTGCATAAGCGTTGTTCTAAGGAAGGAAAGGTACTGGTGACGGATTTTAGAAACACAAATAATGAAAGCCAACGCTGGCTGATTTATCTGATGGTAGGCTTTTTTAGAGTCATTGCCCATTTACAAGCAAAACGGCTTTTAGCTATTAATCAATATATGCTGAAAAGCTTTTTACTCGATGAAATAGTATCCAAAGAGAGAAGTATAATCTTTTCGGCAGTTTACCAACCCAGTTAATTCACAATCAATTTCAAAGTGATCACTTTGCCATCATTATCGGTGATTTTAATAAGGTTAATCCCTCGGGTTAAATCATCTGTAGGGAGCTCAATTACTTCTTCTCTATTGGATAGGATCTCTTCTTTTGAGAACAACAGTGTTCCTGTCATATCATAGGCATTAATTACTATGGCTTTATTTTGGTCTACCTCATAACGAATATAAGCGTAGCCTCCTTTTACGACAGGATTCGGATATACTGTATATACAACCTCTGGATTATCTTTAATGAACACAGACCTAAGCTCTGAGTAATCAGATTCTCCATTGAAATCTGTTTGTTTAAGTCTATAGAAACTGAAACCACTCAAAGGTGATTTGTCAGTAAACTCATAATGCTGTAGACCAATTGAATTACCTGCGCCATCTACCATCTCTATCACTTGAAAATCAACTCCGTTACTGCTTCTTTCTACGCTAAAGAATGAATTGTTCTCTTCAGTAGCGGTGGTCCAGTTGAGTTTTACTGTATGGTTACCCACTACATTGGCTGTGAAAGAGAGAAGATTTACTGGCAAAGCACCAACCTCCTCAGAACCGAGTGTATAGTATTGGCCATTAGTAAAGTCCACAGTAAATGTTACCGTGTTGTTAGTTCCGTTGAATGATGTTGGAGATACTAGAGTTACGCCTGAAGTAAAGTCTCCATCATTATCTACCATAAGCCTTAAAAGCCCAAGGTTATTGGTGCCCACACCGAGAGGCCCAGTGATATCGGCCAAGTCAAAAGTTACTTGAATACTTCCAACAGTTCCTGTTTCTTGAACTCGCCACTCTCTGTTCAGTCTACTATTTACTTGAGAGCTATTGTATTCAGTATTATCGGGGTTTTCAATAGCAGCATTATCATTTCCAGAAATGATATAGGAGTCATTCGTGCCAAAGCCTCCGGGGAGATTAAATGTAACAAGTGCATCGCTATTCTCACTTTTAGATTGCGTTTGATCAAAGCACTCCACATCATCTCTTCCAATTCCGAAGATATCGTTATAGTAAGTAACTCCTTGACCGTCATAGTCCCAGATCACCCCTCCATCTGCAGCTCTATAGTCTCTTTCATCTACACCACCCGTTGCGCCATCGTCAGCACTATTTTTCGTCATGCCATATTTTAAGGCTAAGTAGCTCTCTACTCTGTTTCTTTGTTCAGAGTCTAGTGCTTGTGAGAAAACAATAGTTTCGGCAATATCACCAGCATATTGTGCCTCTAGATCTCTATTGAAGTGGTTTCCGATACCAAATCCAGTAGCGTTGCCTAAAGTCCCTGTTGCTGTACCCGTACCATCTGAATTTGAATCAATATATAGATTTAATGAAGTTCCACTTTTAACAGCCGTTGCGAAGTGCACTCTATTATTATTGTATGTGCTTGCCGATTGAACTTCAAAACCATTATCGGAATCGGCATGTACCCATATGGTGCCATTTTGCATACCCATGGCATGATCTTGCGAGCCAGCGTTTCTTGAGCTGACTAAAACAGGAGAGTTTAGGACGTCTTCATCTGTTCCTGAAAGCTGTGATGTTTTGAACACAGAAATCATTGTGAAGTCTCCAGTCACTGCGTTAGATGTGGTTCTTAAATAGGAGGCATTGGAAGTACCAGGGTCAGTAAACCTAATAATAGGGTTGAAGTTAACCTCTGAGGTTTGGAATGTTGGCTCAATAGGGGCGGCCCCTAAAAAATTAATTTCCGAAGCATTGTTCTGAGGAGAACTCTGATCATTCCATTGGATAACATTATTACCATCTACTGTTGGGGTTGTACCTCCATCAGAAAAGGTTTCCTCATCAGCCCTTAGCCAAACTGCAATGTTGGTATTTACACCACCTGGACCACAAGTTGTAAATGCTGTGGCAATAGTAAAGAACTGACCATCTGCTAAATCAATATCAGAGAAAGAAAGGATATTTCCGTTTATTGTACCGCCAGTAATGATTGTAGCATCCGCCATAGTGGCCGTATTGCCGATTAGGAGAGAAAAGTCTTCTTCATTTGAGCTGTATCCAAGGCCTGTAAGATCAAACTGTAGTTCAGTATTTCCTACCGCTCCGGTATCATCCACCTTCCAAATGCGTGTCATTCTCTCAGAAATTGTTGCTGGCACATCCGAGGTTTCTGCCGTTGCTTGAGCAGTTGTTCCTCCATCATTACCCCACACTAAGTAATCACCGTCATCAATGAATGAGTTCACATTCTCTGCATTACTGTTGGCGACACTTCCTAAACCAATGGTTAGAACATCATCTGAATTGACACTCGTAGATTGTTTCTGACTGAAACAGCTAGCATCATCACGGCCTATCCCGGCAATGTCTTGGTTATATCCAGAATTAGTGGTCGCGTTCCATATAACTGTAGATCCATCTGACCAGATATAGTCAGTAGCACTATTTTGGTCAATTGTCACTCCATATTTAATGGCAAGGTAGGTTTCTACTTGTCTTCTTTCGGTAGGTGTTAATGTGCCTTGGTAAGCAATAACATCTCCTAGGAATCCAACGAAGTCGTTACCACCAGTGTCATCATCTCCCAACGTATAATTATATGTACCGGCACCTGCGTCAGATAGAGATGTATTGTATGAAGATTCAAAACTTGCTCCGTTTTGGAATATATTGGCAGTGTTTCCCGAAGGGTGGTCTATCGACCAGAAGGCCCATGTATCTTCAACTATATTTGAGGAAAAGTTTGTATTTCCACCAAACCTAGAGTTGATGAAGAATTCGCGATCGTCTCCAGTTCCTCCTCTCAATTCATAGAATGCATCTGTTGTTCCTGAAGCACTATTAAAGAAACCAGCAGTAAACTGAGTCAGACCAGCTGTTGAGGAAGTGAAGGAGCCTTCTAGAGAAGTTGCATCATTGTTAAATTCAATAGCAGGATTGAAATTTACGGTATTGATTTCATACGTAGTAAGGTTAGATGGATCTGTTGCATTGGCAGCGCTAGGGCTTTGGTCTGCCCATGAATTCACGGTTTGGCCATCTGTGGCTGGGGTTGTTCCTGTATTAAATACTTCCGCATCAGCTCTTAACCATAACTCCAAATTGGTATCTATTCCTCCTGGTCCACAAGCTGTTCTTTCAGTTCCAATAGTAAAGAATTGGCCATCGGTTAAATCAACATTGTTGAAAGTTAAAATACCCCCCACTAAAGAGGCCGCTGGAGTAAGTGTTCCTGAAGCCATTGTTGCAGAGTTTGAAACGATAAGATTAAAGTCACTTACATTGCTACTATAACCTAGCCCGTTAATATCGAATTGGATAGTTGTGGCACCAGTGTTTCCAGTATCTTCTACCCTCCAAATTCTTTCCATGCGTTCGGTAACTATTCCAGGAACATCAAGAGTATTTGCATTAGCCTGATCTGCGTTATCACCGTCATCTCCCCAAATTAAGAAGTCGCCATCATCGGCAAAATTGTTTGGATTGGCCGCATTTGTGGCAGAAATGGTTCCTAAGCCCATGGTAACTATACTATTGGCATTTTGGCTGGTAGATTGTTTTTGTTCTAAACAGCTAAGGTCGTCTCTGCCTATACCTGCGATATCATTGTTGTATGTGGCATTAGCAGTAGCATCCCAAATTGGGTCACCCAAAGAGTTAACATAATCTCTGCCTGAAGTTTGATCTAGGGTTATACCATATTTAATGGCTAGGTAAGATTCAATTCTGTCATTTTCAGCATCGGTTGGTCTGGTTGAGTATGAAATGAGTTCTGCAATTTTTCCATTAAAGAAGAAGTTTGCGGTTGTGATGGCATTAGGTTGCTCCAATCTTCCCAATTCAAATTCTTCATTGGAGAAAGAAATGATAGTTGAACCCTGAAAGTCAGTATCATCTATTCGCAGACCGTTTTGAGAAATGGTCGATTCTGTTGCGCTAACGGCATCGTCTCTCACAGTGAACATAAGTGGAGTTCCGGCATCGAGCTGCTTGGTTCCGTCTTGCTCCCCTCGGATATAGCTGGTGCTGTTGAAACCAACCAACTGAGTTATTACTTCATTGGTGAAACCAGTACTTACATTTCCAAAAGCAAAACCTCCGATATTATTGGTTACCGCAGCGCTGGAGACATCAAACCCTAACGGAAATTGTAGGCCTGTCGCGGTTGTAATGTTATCGTCTGGATTCAAAATTAGGTAGTATGCTGCCGAATTCATTCCACCAGAACCTTCCATAAATTCGCTTCCACCATCAAAATCAAGCGCTGGGTTAAAGTTGATGTTATTTTCATTGTAGCTAGGCGTGGTTCCACTGGTTCCTGTTATAGTGTTATTTGCCGTTTGATCTGACCAAGAAGTTACTTCCACCCCATTTGTGGTACTACTTGTACCTGCATCAGCCCTTAACCAGAGAGATAAGTTGGTTTCAACGCCACCAGGTGAACATTGAAAATAATCTGTTCCTAAAGTAAAATATTGACCATCATCTAAATCTACTCCAGTAAAGGTGATGGTGTTAGTAGGCGCATCGTAGGTTCCACCTGAGATAACTGTGGCATTAGAAAAATCCGCATTACTCGAGTTGCCTGCAATAAGTAGGCTAAAGTCATTGGGGTTGGTACTTAGACCTAAGCCAGTAAGATCGAAAGATACTGATGTGGTGAGCACTTCATTTTGTTCTGCGGCACGCCAAACTCTTTCAAGTCTACTCAAAATGGTGTCTGGCATAGTGAGTATACTGCTTTCTGTTAAAGCGCCATCATCATTTCCCCATATCAGCCAAGAGTCGTTTGTGCTTATTGTGGCACCTCTGTCAATAGTGACAACACTTCCAGTATTTTCACTTCTCGATTTTGGTTGTTCAAATTCAGAAGCATCATCCCTACCTATACCTGCGATATCATTATTATACTCTAAAAAGCCACCTAAACTTGCATTAAGGGTAGTATTGAAAATAATATCTCCATCTGAATTGAAATAGTTGATAGGCGTACTTTGATCTAATGTTATGCCATATTTAATAGCCAAATAGCTCTCAATTCTGTTGCGCTGTCCTGAAAGAATGGCACCGGGCTCATTGCAATAAATGAATTCAGAGATTTCTCCATCGAATGAAGATGCCGCAGTAGTACTAGTCTCATATCTGGAACCGCCATCGATATCTCCCAAGCCAATATCATCAGAATGATTGTAGAGTAGTCCCACTCCACTGATTGTACCTAGGCTTGCCCCATTTAAATAAACCCTTACTTGACCTAAAGAAGTTGAACTGCCATCAAATTCTAGAGTTAATATATATTCTGTATCAGCATCCACATTATCACTCAAATAGTTGGTAGTAGTTGGACTTGGATCATTCCAGGGAGCGCCAGGATTGCCAGAGTTACCCCTATTCCAGACAGATCCGTAAACATTTCCGCCTTCTATGTAGATGCCTAGTCCATTTGTACCCCCGCCTTGTTCATAGATTTGTTGTCGGGTAGTAACATCGTTCTCATTTGTACGAAAGGCAATATTAATAGACTTTCTGGTATATGGGCCACCATTATTATAGCTGGCATTATCACCAAGTTGAAGCCCTCTTTCTACATTTTCAATAAAATCTACAGTCGGATTGAAATTAATAGAACTTGTTGTGCTTCTAAAAGTAGGAGCAGTAGATAAAGTAGTGAAGTCGTGATTACCTACAGATTGATCTTCCCAAAAACCAACGTCTGTTCCTTCAGTTGAGGCTGCTCCACCGCCTGTTACAAATGCCCCATCATTGGCTTTTAACCAAGTGGCTAATGCTGCTTTATAACCACCCGGACCTTTGGTTTCTATTAAGTTATCATCGCTAGATACTGCGGCAGCAACACCTGCTACAAGGTCTAGACCCGAGTCACCAGAGCGCGTATCTGTAGGAAAAGTAGAAATATCAGTAAGATCAATTCCAGCTTTGAGTGTTTGTGCTCCGGTAGAAATTACATCGTTCGTATTTGTGATGAATCCAGTAAATAAATCTGCAGCAAAAAGGGAGTAACCATAAATACTTTGGTTAGCTGAAATTCCAAGTTCTTGAAAGCTTACAGCAACACCTAAAACGTCTTGAGCAGCCTGAGGAACAATGGTGCCAATATTTAATAAAGGAATTGGATCTTGACCTACTGTTTCTCTTCTAAGAATCAGGTAGTTATTATAAGTGGGTCCGGTACCCGTCCAAAATGTTTCTGGAATTCCAATTGCGGTGCTGTAACTGGCAGGGGTGCCATCGGGGTTTAAGCTTGTGATGGCTGCAATAGCAATATTATCATTTCCTCCTCGCTCTATAACGGGAAAAACTGCTGTAGTAGGAGATGATGTTTGAATGCCTTGAAACCAAATAACATCTACTCGTTCAGTCTCCACTTGAATACTTCCAGAAGCCAGATCATCCTCATTTACTAATATGTTATCATAGCCAGCATTGAGGTTTTCTGAGAGATAAATGGCATCAGCTTCTTCTACTATATTTGGAATTACATTGAGTTCATCTGGGTTAGCAGCAGTATTGATGGAAGCTAGTGTGTACCAAATATTGACAAGACGGTCACTAGCTACTCGTCTATTAAGCACAAGGGTATCAGGCGCAAGAAATCTGTCGTATGTAGTTGCTGAAACGGTATAGGAACTAACCCGCACATTGCTTGTGGCTCCACCTGTGCCATAACGCACATTGTAATTAGTCAGATCTAGGATACTATTGCCTGCGTCATTAGGCGAGGTTACTGCCGTTGTTGTTATTGTACCAGAAACATTGTTGGTATTTATGGCACTAATAATAGTCTGAGACCATAAAAGTGAAGGGAATAGAAGTACTGCAAGGAAAAAAAAGCTTCTTCTTTGTAAGTATTTTACAGCATTTAGGTGTGCACATAAACGTGCCATACAGTGTCCCTCAATCTTTGCTATCGGTAAATAGCGTCTCCTTAAAAAAATTGGTTAAGCAGTTGCACAAATGAACTGCAGGGTGTCAGCATGCAATTCCGTGCCAAATTGATAGGTCGGGGTTTCTAGGGCAAAAGTGCGGTTTTTTAATGAAAAACTTAAAAGAAGCCACATAATTTTTCCCAAAATTGGAAGTGTATTTTGGAAATGGGATATAGAAATAGGCTAAAAAGGTTATTGAGTGATGATGACTCGCTCTGTCAGCTTAATTCCTCCTTCGGATTGCATAATTACGAGATAAACTCCCTGACTCAGATGCCCAATTTCTAATGAAAGTACCTTGCCATTTGACTTGACTTTTTCAGTATGCATAATGATACCCTGCATACTAATAATAGAAAGTTGTGCTGCTTCGCTGTCCGGAATTTGATACTCAATTTGCAAAGCTTCACTTCTAGATACAGGGTTCGGCCTTATGCTCAAGCTATGATTATTTATTGTTTTGGTGAGAACTCCTTTGATTTCTGAGTAAGTAAAGTTGCCATTAAAGTCATTTTGTTTGAGTCTATAATAGCTCCTTCCTTTCAATGGTTGTTTGTCGGTATATCTATAGTTCAGTAATGTGTTACTATTTCCAGCACCTTCCATCTCAGCAATTGTCTCAAAAGTTTCACCATTTGCACTTCTTTCAATGGAGTAATAAGAATTATTTTCCTCTGAAATTGTTGTCCAACTTAAATAAACTTCATTCTGTAGAGCCGTTGCGTTGAATGATAAGAGTTCTATTGG
>CAYGKL010000003.1:46047-53062 GCA_964350505.1 uncultured Roseivirgaceae bacterium
GTAACAAGAGCATCGTCATTTTCACTTTTCGATTTTGTTTGAGAAAGACATGATCCATCATCTCTTCCTACTCCAGCAATATCATTTCTATAGGTTGTATTTTCGTCCCAGTCAAAGAAGTTGGTAGTCCCATTAGAGGCCATGTAATCTTGTTCAGAAGCACCGAGTGCAGATACATTTCTGGTAATTCCATATTTAATGGCCAAATAAGATTCTACTCGTTGTCTTTCTGCACCAGTTAAATCATCACTAAAGACCAAAACCTCACCAATTCGGCCACTCAACTGAGCATCTACATCCTCATTGGCATTTCCAGGGTGGTTACCTATACCGAAGTTTGAGTTTGAATTAAGGGCATTGTTTGTTGAGACCCCCGATGCCACACTAGCTGAATTGGCGTAAATATTTATTGAATTGGCACTAGTTGCCTGAATTCTGGTAGTGGTTGCAATAAAAGGCTCAAGCGTATTATATAATGGCGATACGGGAGATTGAGCATTAAATGTGTTATTGTTTGCCGCATTGGCGTATAATCGTCCATTGGCCATTCCCATTCCATAATCAAGAGGACTGGCAGCTGAATTAGTGCTTATGAAAACTGGAGAATTCTGAAAGTCGTTAGATACACCTTGTGCCTGTCCAGATTTATAAACAACAACCATGGTTAGGTCTCCGGTAACGCTGTGGTTGTCTGTACTATTTAAAAAGACTCCATTGGTTGAGTTAGGATCATAGAACCTAACTGCAGGGTTAAAATTGATTTCATCAATTTCGAAAGTGGGATTGGTTGGACTGTTGCCTCCTAATGATTCATCTAAAAAGGTGAAGTCACCTGTTTGGTCCAGCCATTGACCAACAATGCTTCCATCTGTAGTTGTTATTTGCGGATCTACAGCAGCATTGTCTAGAACGCCATCGTCTGCCTTTAACCAAAGTACTAGACCATCAGCTATTCCAACTCCACCTGGAGCACAATCCGTGCGTGCAGTACCTAAAGTGAAATAATCACCATCGTTAAAATTGATATTGTTAAAGGTTAGGACTTCACCATTGAATGTACCACCTGAATAGGTTGCAGCACCTGTTAAGTCTGGCATAGTGGAACCAGAAGAAGCGATAATGAATTGATAATCTGAGGCTTTTCTGCTGGTATAGTTGGTTAAACCTGTTAAATCAAAGGAGATAGAAGTGTTTTCAACTGTGCCTGTTTTTTGAACTCTCCAAATTGGATCCATGCGTTCAGTTACACTTCCTGGCAATTGCGTTGTAATTGGTGTGGCATCTGGGTCTGAGCCATCGGAACCCCAAACTAAGAACGAATTATCTGCGCTAAAACTATTTGCATTAGTGGCATTGCTGGTAGAGATTCCCCCATTGCCCATAGTAACTACAGAATTTGAGTTGACACTCCTAGATTGCTTTTGTTCTAGGCATGAGTCATTATCTCGTCCAATACCGGCAACATTGTTATGATAGGTTGTATTTGTTGAAAAATCCCAAATTACACCATCATCAGAAGCAACTAAGTCTCCTTCCGTTATACTTCCTGTAATTGTCTCTCCGGATGTTGCATCTCTATCTCTATCATTGCTAATGGTAATACCATATTTGATTGAAAGATAGGACTGAACTTTTAAATCAATTAAGTCTGTAGGGGTTGAGGAAAAAGAAATTACCTCTGCAATTTTTCCATCGAAGTTTGTTCCACTAAGATTACCTAAAGTGTAAGCTCTGTTAGATTTATTCTGATAAGTGCTTCCCGCAAACGGAGTAGTAGGCAATTGAGCTCCGTTTTCGTAAATATCAACACTTGTAGTTCCATCACTTACCACTCCGTATATCAGTGGCACGCCAGCTACAATTTGTCTGGCTCCGTCTAATTCTTGCTCTAAAATGTATGACCCACCCTCACCAATATAATGAGAAACAAGGTTATTACTCCCCGGAGTTAAAGTTATGGTTCTAAACGCGTCTCCTAAGAATAGGCCAGCAACTAGGTTTGAATTTGAAGGATTATAAAAACCAATTGGTGTTTGAGCTTGGAATGTTTCGTTTTCTATGGTGTTATCTGGAATTATAACGGCATAATATCCATGAGAATGGAAACCTGCTGTCCCAGTCATATCCTCATTGAAATCTTTAAAGTCAACAATAGGGTTAAAGTTTAAGTGGCTAGCAAGGAAAGATGGTTGACCAGTTGGTACAGCCTGAGAGGCATTATTACCATTTCCGCTTAAGTCGACCCAAGATGTAACTGAGGAATCATTAGTGACAGTGCTCGTTCCTAAGTTAGCTTTAAGCCACAATGCTAAACTCGCTGTCTCACCGCCAGGGCCACAATTAGTACTAAATGCAGTACCAAGTGTAAAGAACTGTCCGTTACTAAATTCAACATTTTCGAAGGTAAGGGTATTGCCGTTAAGCGTTCCCCCAGTAATAATTTGTGCATTAGTAAACACTCCTGCAGAGGCATTTGGTGCTATTAAGAGGCTATAGTTGCTCCCCGTAAAACTTGTTCCAGTAAGGTCGAATGACACTGTAACTCTACCAGAATTTCCTGTTTCAGCTACTCTCCATACCCTATCCACCCTTCTACCAATTTCAGAGGGCAGGTTGGTAATTGTGTTATCATCAAAATCTGCTGCATCATTTCCCCAAATTAGCCAAGTATTGTCTTTAGGAAACCCAGTATTTCCTTCTGCAGCTGATGTATCTCTTAGCATTGTAACTATCGACCCGGCATTTTCACTTTTCGAAATAAGTTGAGATAATTCTGAGGCATCGTCTCGAC
This sequence comes from uncultured Roseivirgaceae bacterium, assembly GCA_964350505.1. GTDB lineage: Bacteria > Bacteroidota > Bacteroidia > Cytophagales > Cyclobacteriaceae > Roseivirga. The sequence goes on from CAYGKL010000003.1 coordinate 48,839, forward strand.
TTAATCCAGCAATGTCATTTTTGTATGAATTAAATCCGCCATTGGCCGTAGAAAGACTGGTGTTGAAAACTATTGCGCCTTGGGAATTATAGTAACTGATTGGTGTACTTTGATCTAAAGTAATCCCATATTTAATCGCTAAATAACTCTCAATTCGTCTACGTTGAGTAATTGGAAAACTGCCTGGTTCGTTGCAATAAATGAATTCGGAAATTTCACCTCTAAATGAATTGAGGCTCGTATTAACCCCAGCTACATTATATCGACTACCATCACCCGTTCCTGCACCTCCTAGGGTAATGTCACCATCTGTTCCCGTTTGATCATAAAGCAGTCCTACATTGGGAATTATGCCAATGCTCTGACCATTCAAATATGCTGTGAGTGTGCCTGTGTTTGTTCCATTTCCATTAAGCTCAACAGTAACAATGTACTCGGTGTCTTGAGCTAGGGTGGCAGTAACTGTTGTCACAGGGTCCCCAGGATTCCAAGGGCTTCCGGATGGAACGGTTTGATTCCAAGCTGACACATGAAGGTTGCCGTTATTAGTAAAAATGTTAAGACCTCTGTCTTCATCGCCTTGCTCATAAAGCACTTGTAAGGTATTGAATGTGGAGGCGTCTGAAGTGGTTCTGAATTGTATATTGACACCCTTTTTTTGGTAAGATGCCGCAGAATTGAAGTCTTCATTGTTGGCAGTTGTTAAAGAAGAGGTGCCTAAAAATTCAACGGATGGATTAAAATTGATTAAAGATGAGGTAAGATTATATTCTGGTGTTCCCTGATCTGTGGTGAAATCATGATTACCAATCCAGTGGTCTTGCCAGTCTGTTACACTTGCTCCTTGGCTATTTGAAGCGGTCACTTCATTAGCCCCTGAACTAGGGTTAACACCATTAGCCTTTAACCATGTATTAAGTGCAGCCTTGTATCCTCCTGGGCCAGATGCTGGGGTTAAACAATCATCTGACGACACCGCTGCAGTCAAACCAGCAACTAGATCTAATCCAGAAACTCCAGAGAGTGTTGTGTTAGGAAAAGAAGCAAAATTTGTAAGATCATGAGCACCTGTTACATCTGATGCAAATAGTGAGTAACCATAAACAACTTGCCCAGGATTTATGCCAAACTGTGTGAATGAAAAGGCCACCCCCTGCACGGTTTGAGCTGGGTCTCCTCTGAATGTGCCAATGTTTAAAAGAGGAAGGGGGTCTTCTCCAAAGTTCTGTCTTCTAAGAACCAAGTAGTTATTGTAGGTTTGACCAACTTGAGGCCAATCTTCGCTTCTAATGAGCAATAAGTCAGAATATTGATCAGGGTCACCGTTAGCATCTAAAGATAAAATGGCAGCTACTTTTATGGAGTCATTTCCACCTCTTTCAACAACGGGGAAAACTGCATTATCGGTATTGCAAGTAACAATACCATTGTACCATATAATGTCTACTCGCTCTGTTTGTGCTTGTATGAGGTTATTGCCTTGATTGTCAATATTGACCAAAATGTTATCATATCCTGAGTTGATGTTATTGTTTTGGTAGATCAAATCTGCATCTTCAACGGCATCGGGCTCCATCACCAAAGAGTCTAAGTTCACTCCGTTATCTTGAGTTTCAAAGAGTTCGTACCAGATATTAATAAATCGGCTACCGTCAGTTCTCCTTATAGCCACGGTGTCTGGAGGCAGAAAGAAATCAAACGGATCTACATAGCCATTTAAGGTATATGAAGTGACGGTATCATTTTGAAACCCAACACCTCCGTTTCGTACGCCATAACTAACACTACCTTGAATAAAATCAGCGGCCACATTGTCTGCATCGCTAGGAGCTGAGGCTGCATAAATACTTCGAGTACTGGTTTTTGAACCTATAGTGATAGAGGTAATATCTATGGGGGTTTGCCATGCAAAACTTTTGCTTTGGGCCATGCCAATAGCTAATAATAGAATAAGAGCAACTCTCATTAATCTACTAAATGCAAATAAATATTTGAACAGCCGTTTAGCCATTTTTATGTTTTAACTATAATCAACAGAGGTCGCTCCACCACAATGATTTTCATCAGTGCGAAAAATTTTAAAACAATTTTAATTCTTGGGTTGGGCGAGATGAATAACAGTTTTTTGGTGGTAAACTGCTTTTTTTATTAGGTGAAAGGGGCCGTAAATATGAGCAAAAATTCATATATAACAATGGATACCTTAAAAGTTTCTAATAAGGCGCATGGTATTATAAAGTCAAAGGAGGAGAATTATTGAACTATCAGTTGCTTTGTAATACTCAGATTACCTTTGCGTATTCTAACAAAGTAGACACCTGTATTCAGTTCGTCAATATTTACAGAGCCTGATTCTAATTTACTTGTGAATACCTCTTTAATTAAAATTTCTCCTCTGGTATTAAAAATTAGAACTTCAGTTTGCTCAGAAGAGTCTAATAGATAATATCTGAAGTTGAGAATTCCAGTGTCGTTAGGGTTTGGGTATATAGATAGTGAAGCCTCTTTTGAAGGTTCGACCCAAATTCCTTTTAATTCACTATAGCTGAACTGGCCATTAAAATCTGTTTGCTTTATTCGATAATAGTACTTTCCTGAGTTTAGGCCAATATCTGAGTATTTATAAACCTGTGTATCTCCAGAGTCACCTGCCCCTGCCATTTGTGCCAGTTCTATAAAATTTTGTCCATCTCTACTTCTCTCAATTGTGAAGAAGGCATTATTTGTTTCTGAAGTGGTAATCCATTCTAATTGTACTCCATCTGGTATCTTTCTTACCTCAAAGCTTAATAATACGATTGGTAAGGCGTCTAACTCTTCTGAACCCAGTGTGTAATAAAAACCGGTACCACCAACGAAGTTATGAGTAAAGGTGACGGTGTTATTTACAGCATCAATCGATGAAGGTGTAATGAGTGTATTGGCATCTGAAAAGTCACCATCTTCATCAACCATTAATCTTAATAGGGTGAAGTTATTGTCTCCCAGCGGTGTACCTGTGATATCTGTTAAATCGAAGGTGATGGAAACTTCCCCAACTGTGCCAGTTTCCTGAACTTGCCACTCTCTATTCAATCGACTGTTTATACCACTTGGTCTTTCTGTATTTCTTGTGGCTTCAATTGGGGCATTATCATTCCCCCAAATAAGATAGGAGTCATTGTCTGGGAAAGAGGAAATTTCAATATCAACAATCGCGTCATCGTTTTCACTTTTGGAGCGCACTTGATTCAAGCATGATAAATCATCTCTTCCAATACCAGCCATATCATTGAAATAGGTTGCCCCTCTAGCAGCATAATCCCAAATAATGCCTCCATCAGCTGCTACATAGTCACCTTCACGTATTGCTCCTGAAATAATCTCGTTGGTGGTAGCATCATTGTCGTTGTCATCCGATCTGGTGATACCATATTTGAGTGCCAGATAAGTTTCTACACGAGCCAGCTGTTCTCCTGTAAGCTCGCTTGAGAAAACAATAGTTTCGGCAATATTGCCTTGAAACTGCGCTTCGTTGTCATAATCTTGTTGGTTGCCAACAGCCCATCTATCAGGTGAACTTAGTAGCGTATTATCAGATGTTCCAGTCCCTACGCGCAAAGAATTCACATATAAATTAACCGCTCCAGAGATGGCTTGAACCCTTGTGCCAGAGGCAATATAAGGCTCGCCATCATTGTAAATTGAAGTGCTTCTTGCTGTGAAAGTATTGGTATTGGCTGCATTAAAAACTACTTCGCCTTGATAAACACCTAGTCCGTAATCTTGAGAATTCGCAATGTCTTCTGCACCAATTAAGGCAGGTGTGTTATCTATTTGGTTGTTCGTCCCTTGATTTTGATTTGTAGTGAAAACCGAAATCAAGGTCATATCCCCAGCGACAGTATTGGTTCCTGCTCCCGTTCTAAAATAGGAGTTGTTGGTAGTGTTTTGATCAGAAATAAACAGAGCAGGATTGTAATTGATCACTCCTGTGTTAAATATTGGCTCTACCACCGAACCACCACCAGCGTTGATTTCACTGGCGTTCCTTGTATTTGTAGTCTGGTCGTTCCATTGGAGAGCATCTTCTCCATTATTGGCCAAAGTTGTTCCAGCATCTGAGAATACTTCTTCGTCAGCTCTTAACCAGAGGGCAAGGTTGGTATTTACTCCGCCAGGTCCACATTGAGTGATCACCCCTAAGGTAAAGTATTCACCATCAGCTAAATCTATTCCATTAAA
>CAYGKL010000003.1:53162-64888 GCA_964350505.1 uncultured Roseivirgaceae bacterium
GCTATTGCGCCTAAGCCAATCGCTAAAATATCGTCTGAGTTAACACTTGCAGACTGCTTTTGAGAGAAGCAACTGATGTCATCCCTACCTATTCCTGCAATATCTTGATTGTAGCCCGAGTTGGTAGTTGAATTCCAAATGGCAGTTGTACCATCTGACCATAGGTAGTCAGTTGCAGAGGTTTGGTCTAGTGTAATGCCATATTTAATTGCCAAATATGTGGCTACTTGTTGTCTCTGGGTGGGAGTCAGGTCGTCACTGAACATGATAACTTCAGAAATAGTACCCTCTAGAAAAGCATTAGGGGTTGTATTGTTTCCAGTGCCTCCACCACTTGGTGATGCCCCTAGGAAAATGACATTATTTGAACTCTGATATGTGGATCCAGGCACATCCGTATCAGTCGCTCCTAGGTTTAAATTGTAGAAATAGTCGGTGGGATCTTTATAAGCCACATGGATATTAGGCTCGTCATACACAATCGTTCTACTCGCGTAATCAGTCCCACTGTTGTTTGCACCAAAATCATCTTTATGATAATATATTTCATTGGTGTTATTATTTCTTGCTATCCCCCAGCCATTTGGCCAATCAAAAGAAGATGTTTTTATAACAAATGGTGCCCAACTATTGGACCCAGAACCAATAGTACCAACTACGAATACTGCCTGCTGATCAGGACTTTGGTTGGCGGCATTAGCAATTTGCATGTTATCCGAATTGCCTGCTGTAAAGTCTATTGAGGGGTTGAAATTATGGTTGTTTGTGTTAAAGATAGGCGCATTACTTGCTGTAGCGTTATTTGAGTTTCCTGATTGGTCGGACCAAGAAGTGATGTCAACGCCATTTGTTGTTGTGTTGGTTCCTCTGTCTGCTCTAAGCCATAGTTGAATTGTTGCTGTTACACCACCTGGTCCGCATTGCTCTGAGGCAACCCCCAAAGTGAAATACTGACCATCGGTTAGGTTGACATCATTGAAAGTTAACACTGTGCCATTGAATGTGCCGCCAGGTATTGTGCTTCCATTTTCTAAAGAAGTATTGTCACCGCCATTGGCAATAATAAGTTGATAATCGTTGGCGTCTGTGCTGTAACCAGCGAGACCGGTGAGGTCAAAAGAGATGTCAGTAGCACCAACAGTTCCTGTTTCTTGTGCTCTCCATACCCTAAGCATTCTGTCTGTTACAGTTCCTGGTGTTCCGTTTGTCGTGATATTAGCGAAGGCAGTACTTGCACCATCAGAGCCCCAGGTAAAGAAGTCTAAATCATTATTGAAAGAGCTGGCATTATCTGCGTTGGTTGCTGCTATTTCACCAAGGCCAACTGTTAAAATAGCATCGCTATTGACAGATCTAGATTGCTTTTGTTCCAAGCAAGTATCATCATCACGGCCTATACCAGCAATATTGGTAACAAATCCGGTGTCATCACTATAATCAAAAGTAATGGTTGAACCATCGGAAGCTACGTAATCTCCTTCTTGAATAGCGCCAGAAATGGTTTCATTGATGGTAGCATCTGCATCATTGTCGTTGGTAAGTGTTACACCATATTTTATGGCCAGATAGCTTCGGACCTGTTGTGCTTCCAGATCAGAGATTTCTTCATTGTAAACAATGATTTCTTGCATATCTCCATAATACCTTCTTCCATCATTACTGTCGATAGAATTGTTTTCTGAAAGCCTTCCTATAGATACTGGGCCTTGATCTGTACCATGCGTAGATGCTTGTAAGATGGCCGCATCGTTTAATTGAAAGCTAAAGGTCTCGGTCCTAACTAATTCACCGTCTATGTTAAACTGGTGGGTATCTGATGTTCCCGAGCTGATGTCGAAGTCGCCTTCAAGAATAAATTCAGCGGCATTTGGAGAAATATCGAAATTATTATTGTCCCCTGGTACAAGCACTGAACCTCTTAGCGTGCTGGCACCGATACCCATACTGGAACCGAATCTATCGCCAAAATCGTAAATCATTTTTTGTTGACGTGTGGTATTGTTCGTACCAGGGTCTATAGGTTCAATGGCCGAAAATACATGAAGTCCACCATCAGAATCTTCTGCAAAAATATAGTTAGAACCTAAATTAAAGCCTATTTCGTTCGAGCCACCATCGTCTGGAAAGTTAAGTCCAGGATTAAAGTTGACATCATTCTGCACCCAAGTTGGACTTCTGTTAGTATCTACTCCGGCATCGAAGTCATTTCTACTTTGGTCACCCCATGTTTCTACTGTTTGTCCATTGGTGGCTAAAGTTGTACCTGTGTTAAAGGTTTCAGCATCTGCTTTTAGCCATAGTGCTAATCCATCTTGCACATTACCAGGAGTGCAAATAAAGAACTCTGTACCAAGCGTGAAGTATTGTAGATCTGATAAGTTAACATTTGAGAATGTAATTACATCCCCACTAAAGGTTCCTCCGGTAAGCACGGTAGCGGATGAGAAGTCTGCTCCAGAGGAAGCTCCAGCAATGAGCATAGAGAAGTTATCTGGGTTGGTTCCTAAGCCGAGGCCAGTTAAATCAAATGACACATCGGTAACGCCTATTGAATTTTCTTCGGCCACACGCCAAACCCTTGGTAATCTTTCATTAATAGCATCGGGCTTAGTTGCCACTCTACTAGGTGTGAGTGAGCCAGCATCATTTCCCCAAATTAGCCAAGTGTCATCAGTGCCGATAGCAGTGTTTCTGTCCATTTGAACGATGCTACCAGAATTTTCACTTTGCGAGGAAGGTTGAACAAACTCTGATGCATCGTCTCTGCCAATTCCTGCGATGTCGTTGTTATATTCTAAAAATCCTCCAGAAGAAGCATTGATTGTTGTATTAAAAATTACTCCGCCATCCGAGTTAACGTAATTAATCGGAGTACTTTGGTCTAAAGTAATGCCGTACTTGATGGCTAGATAACTTTCAATTCTATTGCGCTGTGCACTGCTGAATGCGGCAGGTTCATTGCAATAGATGATTTCAGGGATGCTGCCATAAAAGGAAGCTGCATCAACAATGCCATCGTCATATCGAGAGTCCCCGTTTACATCGCCAATACCTATTCCGTCATTTTCAGAAAAAAGCAATCCTATACCTGAAAGGGTTCCTATGCTTTGACCATTGAGATAAGCTCTAACATTTCCTGTTTCTGTGTCATTGCCATCAAATTCTATTGAAATGATGTATTCTCTATCGGTAAATACCTCTGCAGTTATGGCATCGAAAGACCAAGGGGAGCCAGTGCCAGAACCATCATCTGTTTCATTCCAGGCACCTACATAGAGGTCACCATTTCGCACATAGACATTCAACCCTCTATCATTGCTGCCTTGCTCATAGATTTGTTGTTTTACAGTTACATTATTTCCTGTTCTAAAAGCGATATTGATACTTTTTCTCTCATAAGAAGTGGCCGTATTGAAGTCTGTATTATTGGCAATTAGCAAGCCTCGCTCAACTGCTGAAATGAAATCAATAGTTGGGTTGAAGTTGATATCCTCGAGACCACTCGCTGTGCCATCTCTATAAGTTGGTGCAGTTGTTAAAGTAGTAGCATCATGATCTCCTAAAAACTGATCTTGCCAATCTGATGCTGGATTATTATCTGTTGCCGTGGTTACCCCCACATTGGCCTTGAGCCAAGTATTTAAAGCGGCTTTATAGCCACCTGGGCCTGTTGCTTTCCTTAAGTTATCATCACTGGCAACAGCAGTTGAGATCCCAGCAATTAAGTCTATTCCAGAGTTTGAACCTGTATTTGTTGGGTAATTGGTCGCATTAGTAAAATCAATTAGGTCGCCCCCTGTTGCTGTAACATCATCGGCAACAATGGAATATCCATATACAATTTCATTGGCAGCAATGCCAAACTCTGTAAAGTCAATGGCTGTACCGTGAAGATTCTGGCTTCCTAAAATTTGTACAGGAATAGGGTTGGAAGTAGCATCTTGTCTTCTTAACACTAAAGAAACATGTGGCTGACTTAAATTGCCCCAATCATTAGGGCCATCATTACTAACTCTTACCACAGTAGGATAATAATCATTCGGAACACCATTAGCATCTAATCCTCTTATGGCAGCAACCCTTATGTCATCATTACCACCCCTTTCAACAATTGGGAATACAGCATTTGCTGGTGTGGAGGTCACTACTCCAGAGTAATAGATGACGTCAACCCTTTCTACGTTAGCAAAGTTAGTGGCATCGTTTACCAGAATATTGTCATAGCCTGCATTGGAAAGACCACTTTGATACAACGCTTCTTCGTTGTCTTGTTGTTCTGGTCTTAGATTAATCTCATCTGGACTAGGTATAGTGTTTAAATTCAAATACTCATAAAAAATGATCAACTGTCGACCAGCATCAACTCTTTGAATGATGAGTGTATCAGGCAAAACAAAATTATTATAGGCAGTTGCTCCTAAGGAATAGCTGGTGATAAATTGGTTACGGTCTTGACCATACCTAACTGTATAAGGAGTACTTGTGCTAATGCCTCCACTGGCATCTGAGGGAGAGGTTGCTAAATAACTAGAAGTGGAAAGGCCGGTAGTTACATTATTGAATGTAGCAGATGTGATGGCGGTTTGCCCTTTAGCATTACTGGTAACAGTAAGCACAAAGAGAAATACGCAGAATGCTTTGCCAAGCCTGTTGAGAACTTTCAGTAACAAATCCGATTCAGATGTTTAGGTGTTCAACTAATATTTAAATTAGATTGAGGTAATGCAAAGGTAATAATATCAGGCATTTACACCTAAAAAAGAATCAGTAAAAATACTTTTCTCCAGAATTTATAATAGTGAGTTTTTTATTTTCAGAGGCTTCAACCCTGCCAATGATCTTGGCATCTACATTAAAGCTTTTACCGATATCAACAATGTCTTTGGCATACATTTCATCAATATAGATTTCCATGCGATGGCCCATGTTGAAAACCTTGAACATTTCTTTCATATCTGTGCCACTCTCTTTTTGGATGAGTTTGAAGAGGGGAGGAATGTCAAATAGGTTGTCCTTAATGATGTGCACGTTTTTAGTGAAGTGAAGCACTTTTGTCTGCGCTCCACCACTGCAATGTATCATTCCTCCAATTTCAGATCTGAATTGTTTTAAGACTTCAACAATTATCGGAGCATAAGTTCTTGTGGGTGAAAGTACCAACTTACCTGCGTTGAGGGGTGAGCCTTCAACCTCATCTGTTAACTTTCTCGAGCCTGAGTAGACTAGGTCTTTAGGCACGGATGGGTCGAAGCTTTCGGGATACTTATCGGCAATGGAGTGATGGAAAACATCATGTCTTGCAGAGGTAAGTCCATTGGAACCCATTCCTCCATTATATTCATTTTCGTAGGTTGCCTGACCGTAAGAGGCCAAACCAACAATTACCTGCCCTGGCTTTATTTTTTCATTCGTGATTACTTCATCCCGCCTCATGCGAGCAGTGACAGTACTATCAACTATGATGGTTCTTACTAAATCTCCAACATCTGCTGTCTCTCCTCCAGTGCTAATAATGTTCACTCCATTATCTCTGAGCATTTGAAGGACCTCTTCTGTTCCGTTGATGATGGCAGAAATGACTTCACCAGGAATAAGGTTCTTGTTGCGGCCAATGGTAGAAGAAAGGAGGATGTTTTGAGTAGCTCCTACACAAAGTAAATCATCAGTATTCATGATGATGGCATCCTGAGCTATGCCTTTCCAGACGTTGATATCGCCTGTTTCTTTCCAATATAAATAAGCGAGTGAAGATTTTGTGCCCGCACCGTCTGCATGCATAATATTGCAGTACTCAGCATCTCCGGCAATCAGGTCTGGCACTACTTTGCAAAAGGCGTTGGGAAAGATGCCCTTATCAAGGTTTTTAATCGCATTGTGAACATCTTCTTTTGAGGCAGAAACACCTCTTTGCATATACCGGTCGCTCATCTTAAAGTAATTAGGGTGTAAAAATAAGAAAGCCTTCACAAAGGAAGGCTTTTTGATCTCGATTACTTCAAAATCAGATTAGTTTCTGCTGTACTCAATTACTTTGAATTCTGTTCTTCTGTTTTCTTGGTGCTGTTCTTCGGTACATGAATCTGCGTTGGCATCGTCACAACCATTGATCAACTGAGTTTCTCCATAGCCTTTTGCCACAAGCCTGTCTTTAGAAATGCCCTGAGAAACAAGATAGTCTACAGCCGACTGTGCCCTTCTTTGAGATAGATCGAGATTGAAATCGTTACCTGCCCTTGAATCCGTATGTGAACTCAATTCTATTTTGATGTTGGGGTTATCCTGAAGCAATTGAACAAGCTTATTGAGTTCAGATGCCGCATCGGAACGAATTTCCGACATGTTGAGGTCATAGTATATGTTTGGAATTACAATGGCTCTTTCAAGTACAATTGGCTCTAATGCTACATCTTCAGTAAAGACCTTTTCGGTAAACCTTTCAATCAGCTCGACTTGTGGAATTCCTTGGTTAACCGTTGAAAAGACTTTCCTGGCGGTGAAGAAATCTTGTTTTTCCCCTATAATGAAGTAGTTCTTTTCTGGATCGATTGGGAAACTATAAGAACCTCCTCGGCTGCTCAATACATCATCTACAATTTCTTCATTTTCATCTAAGAGCTTCACTCTTACATTGCCAAGAATGGTTTGTGAGCTATCATCTTCTAGTTTGTAGGTTGTTCCTTTGAGTACATAAGTGATTTTTTTCAAGTCACTTGAGTTATCAATAAAGCTGTAAATATCATCGCCACCAGCACCACCAATTCTATTAGAACTGAAAAATCCTTCAAATGGAAAGTCGCTGTAAACAAGGCCAAAATCATCAGAACTTGAGTTAAAGGATGGTCCCATGTTTTTCACAGTGATTACTCCACCACTATTTTCGGCCTCAAATAAATCTAGCATTCCAAAGCCAGCATGACCTGTCGATGCGAAGTAAAGCTTGTTATCTGGAGCCACATAAGGAAACACCTCATCTTCTGGAGTGTTAATAGCTGGGCCCATATTTGTCACATCTGCCCATCTGCCTCTAGCATTGAGGCTTGCTCTGTAGATGTCTGAACCTCCATAACCGCCTGGTCTATCAGACGCAAAGTATATCGTTGTTCCACTTTGGTTAAAGGATGGAGAGGTGTCCCAAGCCAGTGGATTATTAATGGGCATTGGAGTTGGATTGGTCCATTCTCCGTTTCTTTTTGTAGCAAAGTATAGGTCTACACTTCTTCTTGCTTTTTTACCCTCTGGGTTACCTTTAGCGAATACCACTGTGTTCCCATCAGGAGAAAAGGCTATGGAGCCCTCATTAATGTTTGGTGTATTGAAGAGATCTGGTAGTCTTTCTAGAGTGCCCTCTTCAGGTGTCAGTCCTTCAATACCAATACTGTAGATATCACTAAAAGGCAAATCGTAACGTTGAAAAGTGCCTTCTTCTCTTGTGCTCACGAAATACAATTTATCATTGAAATAGAACGGACTGTATTCTGCCTTTTCGGTATTTATCGAATTGAGAGGATTTAAGTCAACGTTTCGAACATAAAGACTGATGCTGTCTAATTTTTCAAGGTTAGATAATTCTTGTTCGGCACGTTTCCTGTAGATCTCAAGAGAAGCATAGCCAAGATAGTTGCTTAGAACTTCCTTGGCTTTATCATAATTTTCGTCAGCTTTTAGGGCTTGTGCATAGTTCAGTTCAAGTTCTTGATTTTCATAACCGACAGCAATGGCCTTTTCGTAATAGGGCATTGATGACCTTAGATCACCTAGTTTTCTGTAGGATTCAGCGGTGAAGAAATTAATATCTGGAGCATCAGGATTTTCTTTAAGCAGCTCTTGAAATTCCTTGATGGCCTGAACGTAGTTCTGATCATCGGCATAAGTTCTGAGAGATTTTGGAGTGGTTTGCTCTGGCTCTTTGGCTAGAACATCTGCCGCGTTTTGTGGAGTTCCTATCGAAGGATTAGATGGTCTTGCTGCGGTATTTTTAGGTTCTTCTTGTACTCCCAAGAAATTCTTACTTGAGCTACAAGCATTAATCAGGAATAAACTGATCAAAAGAATTAAGAAGCCGCTTTTTCTCATGAGTTGTAAATTATGGCAAAAATCCCAAAAGCTATCTTATTATACGCTTTTTGCTGTCTGAAAGTATTTTTTCAACCAAGTTTCCTCTGGGTTTACTAGCCAATCTGTTTTTAGTTGCCCTTTCTTGTCAATATTATTATTGAAGTATAAGGTTTCGGAGTCGAAAAAGTTTTCAGCCACCAAATTTTTCATTTCATTCATCTCACAGATTTCAAGTTGATTCTGTTTCTTGAAAACCAATTTGGTTCTGTCGAATAAGCCCAAATTATATTTCTGTTCTATTCCCTGAACAAAACGAACCATACTGTCGATGGAACAGCCACTAGCCATATTAAATTCTTGATCGATACCAATAATCAGAAATCTGTTGAACTCAATTGTGGCAGAGGCTAATAAATCTGCACCATGAGCAGCCCACTGATGAAGGAAGGTATCTGTTTCTGTAAGGATATTATGAGCAGTCGATTCATCGATTGCCTTAGAAGATTGAAAAACCCAAATCTTAGACTCTTCGCTTAAACTTTCAAATGCTGTTCTCATAGTTTTCTCGATTCAATGGGTTTTATACCTCAAATGTCGTGTGGTTGTCATTTGAAACCAATTGAATGGCACAAAAATTCCAAGCATCAAGTTAAAGGGGGTATGAAATCTTTTAAACCAATAATACCAATTTTATTGATGGTATTCATAAACTCCTGCATTGGTACCGATGTAGTGGACGATATAATCGTTGAGGAAAGACTATCGATCAATTCGCGCCTCCAGAGTCTTGCCATCGGAGATAATTACCAGTTCATGGCAAATTTTTTCAACCGCTTAGGTGCAGCAGAGACAGCGGCTATTGAGTGGTCTTCAAATGACCCTTCAATCATTAGCATCACGGCAGATGGACTAGCTCAAGCTCATATGGAGGGCATTGTAACAATCTCAGCTATGTTTATGGGGCTTGAAGACTCAGTTGAATTGAGAGCCTCAGATGAAACTGTTGAGGGTGCTAACCAAAGGCAAGGACGATTTATGGGAACGAATAACTATGAAGTAAATGGTGATTTTGTACTTGAAGAGGCCGAGGGAAAACTCAGACTTACGTTCGCTTCAAACTTTGCCGCCTCAAGTGGTCCCGGTTTGTTTATTTATCTGTCCAACCAACCGAACAACATTAGTGGAGGATTAGAGCTAGGAAGGATTCAATCAAATAGGGGTGAACAAGTTTATGAAACTGATTTGCAAAATGCTGGATTGAATACTTTCAATTATGTGCTGGTTTGGTGTAAACCGTTCGGTGTATTATTCGGTAGGGGAGAATTCGAAAATTGACAAATATGAAGAAGGTTATATCATTATTTATTTTGCTCTTGATGAGCCAGACAATATTTGCTGGAGGCGGTTGGCCCTTTCCTAAAGGCAAAGGCTATTTCAAGTTGAATCAGTTTGCGATTCGTTCAGATAGCTACTATGCTCCAAGCGGTGACATTTTAGACATTGCTACAGCCAGTATCTATATCACTAGTCTTTATGGAGAATATGGGCTTACGGATAAGTTGACAGTTATTGGCTATGTGCCGTTCTTTTCGAGAGCAACACTCAATGAACAAGTCAATAATTCTGGAACTCTACTAGCCGAGGGGGATGCTGTCAACTCATTTGGTGATACTGACATTTCATTCAAATACGGGCTCATTACCAATAAGGCAATCGTAATGAGTGCGACCCTCACTTTTGGGTTGCCTTTTGGCAATAATCAAGGGGGAGAGACAGGAGTGCTGCAAACTGGCGATGGAGAATTTAATACTATGCTGGCTATTGAAACGAGTCGAGGGTTTAATGGCGGTAAAGGATGGGTAAACACGTTGATTGGCTATAATAATCGCAGCAATAACTTTAGTGATGAATTAAGGTGGGGGTTTGAGGTAGGACACAAGTTTGGCGATAAACTCAGTGGCGGATTGAAGTTTTACAGCGTTAATTCGCTAAATAATGGTAGTGATCTTGAAACTCCTGCCAATGGTATTTTCTCAAATAACATTGAATACCTAGCCATTACACCAGAAGTCAATTACAACATAAAGGAGAATTTTGGAGTCTCTACCTCAGTCGGTTTTGCTGCTTCAGGCAAGAGAGTTTTAGCCAGCCCTAGTTTTTCACTTGGTGTTTTTATGACTTTATAAATTATTCAGGGCTTGAATTTAAGACAAGCCCTGAATTTTATAATCCCTCATTTTTGGCAATCAGTTCAGCTAAGTCAAGCACTTCAACTGAACCTTCTTTTTCTTTATTCTTTACACCATCGAGCATCATGGTCATGCAAAAAGGACAAGCAGCAGCAATTACATTGGCACCAGTAGCAATTGCTTCTTCTGTTCTTTCAATGTTAATTTCCTTATCGCCTTTCTCTGCATCCTTGAACATTTGTGCTCCACCAGCACCACAACAGAGGCCTTTGGTTTTGCAACGCTTCATCTCAACTAGCTCAGCATCTAATGCCTGAAGCACCTCTCTAGGAGCCTCATAAATATTATTAGCTCTACCTAAGTAACAAGAGTCGTGGTAGGTAATCTTTTTTCCTTTGAATTCACCACCGCCTTTCATCCCTACTTTTCCCTCATTGATGAGTTGTTGAAGGAAGGTAGAATGATGAATTACCTCATAATTTCCGCCTAAATCTGGGTATTCATTTTTAAGGGTATTGAAGCAATGCGGACAAGCAGTAACAATCTTCTTCACGCTGTAGCCATCTAATACTTGAATATTAGACATCGCCTGCATTTGGAAAAGGAATTCATTTCCAGCTCTTCGTGCAGGGTCGCCTGTGCATGTTTCTTCTTCTCCTAAAACAGCGTAAGAGATACCTACTTTCTCCAAAATCTTGATGAAAGCGATGGTTACTTTTTTATATCTATCATCGAATGAACCGGCACAACCCACCCAAAAGAGTACTTCAGGTGTTTCGCCTTTGGCGGTCACTTCGGCCATGGTTGGCACTTTTAAATTCATATCACTCATGTGAATTATTTTTCAGAGTTTTTTAAATCATCAGCCCATTTGAATCGATCGGTTGGAGCAAATTTCCATGGGGCAAAACTAGTTTCAATATTTTGGAACATGTTATTCCAGCTAGCAGGAGAACCCGATTCTTCCATCGCTACATATCTTCTCATTTGAAGAATGATTGAAAGAGGGTCAATATTTACCGGGCAAGCTTCCACGCAAGCGTTGCAACTAGTGCAGGCGTTTATTTCTTCTTTGGTGATGTAATCACCCAATAAAGACTTTCCGTCTTCTAAACCCTTTCCTCCTTTGGCCAAACTGGCACCAACTTCTTCAGCTCTGTCGCGGGTATCCATCATTATCTTTCTTGGAGAAAGCTTCTTGCCTGTTTGGTTGGCAGGGCATTCGGAGGTGCATCTACCACATTCTGTACAAGAGTATGCATTCATCACGTTTATCCAGCTAAGGTCATTTACGTCCTTGGCACCAAACCTAGCTATTTCTGCCGGAGGGTTTTCTGCTCCTTCAGCAGGCATACCCAGCATCATCTTAACTTCATTAGTCACCACTGGCATATTTTCAATATGACCTTTTGCATTGAGGTTGGAATACCAAGTGTTAGGGAAGGCTAAAGCGATGTGTAAATGCTTAGAGTAGGTTACATA
>CAYGKL010000004.1:0-3694 GCA_964350505.1 uncultured Roseivirgaceae bacterium
ACTAGCGCTCTAGTTAAATGATAGGCACTATAAAGATTGGTCTCTATCATTTGCTCCAAATTGCCTTCCTCCTCTTCATGAATAGCGCCAGGGATAAATAATCCGGTATTATTAAGCAGTACATCTACCTTGCGATTGAGTCCTTTTACAAAATTGGCAAAAGCGACTACCTCCTCCTTTTTCGACATATCTGTTACTTTGGTGAAAATCTCACCTTCTCCATCGAAACTAGATTTTAGCTGATCTAGGTCTGCTGCGCTGCGTGCGCAGGTGACTATATCAAACCCATTATGAATGAATTTATCAACAGTTGCTCTTCCAATGCCTTTGGTACCACTAGTTATCACGGCCAATTTTCTCATGGCCCAAAGTTAGTTTTGAAATATTCCGCATCAAAGTATTGACTTTGGTTCAGTTAACTTTGATAAAATTCATCAATCAGCATAGACTAAAACCAATACTTATGTAGGCAATTGGTCGAAGTTCTAGTCCTATTTTTTTCTTTTGAATACTTTAATCAGGGAACCATAAAGGCATTCGTACAAGTTTTGTTATTTTGCCGTTGTAAGACAGGTATTTTAAGCAGCATTATAGAGCCTTATGAGCAACCTGGGAAGGTACATTTTATTTCTTGGCAAACTTTTCACCAATCCGGAGTCATTCAAGACCTATGTCCGACTCACATTGGACGAATGTATTTATGTCGGAATCAACAGTATAGTACTGGTTTCAATAGTTTCTGTGTTCATGGGAGCTGTTTCAACCCTTCAAACAGCCTATAACCTAATTAATCCATTAATTCCTGATAGTGTAATTGGACTTGTGGTAAGGGACTTGACCATTTTGGAATTAGCTCCAACCATCACAGCCATCATTTTCGCTGGCAAGGTTGGCTCAAGCATCGCTGGTAATTTAGGAACCATGCGCATTACTGAGCAAATTGATGCTTTGGAAGTAATGGGTATTAATTCTGTTTCTTACCTAGTACTTCCAAAAATTGTAGCAACGCTATTAATGTATCCTTTCTTGGTGATACTTGCAGGAACACTTGCCATTGGAGGTGGGTATTTAGCAGCCGAATTTGGTGGTGTATTGGGTTCTGCTGATTATCTAATTGGCTTAAAAATGAACTTCAATGAGTTCAGCATTACTTTCGCTCTCATTAAATCAGTGGTTTTTGGCTTTTTAGTCGCTTCTATTTCTGCCTATATGGGCTATTAT
Organism: uncultured Roseivirgaceae bacterium; assembly: GCA_964350505.1. Lineage (GTDB taxonomy): Bacteria > Bacteroidota > Bacteroidia > Cytophagales > Cyclobacteriaceae > Roseivirga. The sequence goes on from CAYGKL010000004.1 coordinate 1,222, forward strand.
ACCAAGGGTGGCGCTTTAGAAGTTGGTCAGTCAAGTACGCAAGCTGTTACCATTAGCTGTATTGCTATCCTATTAAGTGATTTTCTACTAGCTCAACTACTTCTAATAAGATGATTGAAGTAAAGAATCTAACCAAATCGTTTGACGAGAAAACTGTGCTGAGTGATATTTCAGCCACTTTTGAACAGGGAAGAACTAACCTTATTATTGGTGCTAGTGGTTCTGGAAAGAGCGTTATGCTTAAAAACACTGTTGGCCTATTTCAACCAGATTCAGGGTCAATTTTATACAATGGAAGAAATTTCATTAATGCTGACAGAGACACCAAAACAGACATTAGAAGGGAAATAGGGATGCTTTTTCAGGGTGGAGCTTTATTCGATTCTATGAATGTGGAGCAAAACGTGAAGTTCCCATTAGACGTATTGACCAAGATGCCCGAGGATGAGAAGATGGATCGCGTCAATGCTGTGCTCAAAAGGGTTAAGCTAGAAAACACAAACACTAAAATGCCTTCTGAAATTAGTGGAGGAATGCAAAAACGTGTTGGTATTGCCAGAGCTATTGTGAATAGCTCTAAATACTTGTTTTGCGATGAACCTAACTCTGGCCTAGACCCTCAAACATCCATTAAAATAGACCAGCTACTCGCTGAAATTACTGATGAGTTTCAGATCACAACAGTAATTGTTACCCATGACATGAACTCGGTGATGGAAATTGGAGAGTACATTATGTTCATTTCCAACTCCAAAAAGCTCTGGGAAGGAAATTCAGATGAGATTATGAATTCTGGCGTTCAAGAGCTAGATGAATTTGTTTTCGCCAATAAAATGATGCGAAGGTTTAGGTCACTAGGCTGATCGACTCTATAGATATTTACCAAGTAATCCTTTCCTTAAAACAAGGCCGTTACCTGCACACGGCCTAGATGTACTACTCGACTTTCTGCAGACTTTCTTCCATCATAACGAATGAGCAACTGAAGCCCGTTGCCTAGCCTCTGTTGCCAATTAAGGTTCCAAGTAAGGTTGGTGCCTGGCCGAAGTGCCTCCAAAAGCTCATAGCCTACTGGCGAGGTTTCAGTTCCTTCGAAAAGAATGTCTATAAATTTGAAGTTGGCAGTAATGCTTGTTTTTACAGCTTTTGAATAACGGGCATTGATTCCTAATTCAGTCAATTCTGCCCTTTCTGTACTTACTTCAGTAAATACATTTTGCTTTTTTTTGAAGGCATATGAACCTGTGATCCTTAGGTTCCTTGAAGGTTGCAGGGTAAGAGATGGGCTAAAGTTGTCTGAAACTACCCGATAATTACGCTGCGTCAAAACATCAGAGATACTGATCCGTTGTCCATCAATATAATTAATGTCAAAATTTAGGCCTCGGTTGATGTTCCACCTCAAGTGATATCGGTAATCTTCATTGATCCTTTCTTCGAAACCATTCACGAGCAGCTGTTTATTCTCTAACCTAGCCAGACCTACATCTGCTCCGAAAACAGAGTTCGACTTGTTAAAGAAAAGTGTAGAGCGGAGGTTTTCATTATAACCCAACACTTGGTCGTCAGCCACATTAATGGGCAGTAATCTGCTAGAAAGGTCTTCATCGGTTATTTTGGCATTCAAGCCCCAAGCGGTTGTATTAGAAAAGTGAGACAAAGCCTTTTTCATTCCGCCTTCGGTAGACCATTCTCTTGGGAAGTTTAGATTGAAACGATAAGTGATGATGGTGTTAAAAGCCTCTTCAAAAGTATCAGTCGGAACGAAGATTTTAGCATAATTCTTTTCATCAGGATTCACGGCAATGTAAAACTCATTCAAATCTTGAATGCCATCTCCATTATCATCTCGCCAAGTATGAGTCCCTTCTCCTGTTGGTACTTGAATGAAAATAAACTCTCTTCTCAGCTCTCTGCTATTCGCAAGATTGTAGTTTAAGTCTGACTGTATGATACCATCGAAGAAAGTACCCGACCAATCAATCCGTCCCATGATGGTTTCATCAATTCTATCGTTACCGGTCTCATTCAGGTTGGTAAGATTGCGATAAGTAAAGAGTAAATACAATCTGTTGGTGTTGTCAATAGTCGTCCTGAAAAAGGCGTTATATGTCTCAGATTGGTTATTATCAATTAACTCCCCATTGAGTGGCAGTCTATCTTGCCTTGTCTGAAAATCAAGGCCAAAAGTCGTTTTCAGTGTGTCAGAATTCTTCAAATAGAAAGTGTGCTCTTGAAAGTTCATGGCAGACCTAACTACCTCTTGATTCAGCCTATTAATCACCGAATTTCTATCCTGCCGATATCTGTAACCGGGAATGAACCATTTGCTTCGGTATGAAATATCAGTATTCAACCTGTTCCATTCAGCACTTAAAACAGACTGATCATTATTCATCATATAAGCATCTGCCTTCAGCCTAAAAGGTCCTAGATCTTTAGAGAGCTTCATGTAATGTTGGAAACCATCCAC
>CAYGKL010000004.1:3794-6726 GCA_964350505.1 uncultured Roseivirgaceae bacterium
TGAATGATTGAACGACTATAATTCTGATCTGAGAACTCATAGTCGACTCTAATTCGGGTGAATTTGGTAATCAATACTTTGTTGGTGAAAGTGATTTCCCCAAGGTTATAATCTACAATATAGTCATTATCGAAACCTCTAGTCATTAGCTCTCCATCGATAAACACCTTTTCCGAGCCTGCGAGAATAATGATGAATCGCTCATTATTGGGTCCTCGAACTCGATAAGGACCTAATACTCCTTCTATGGGGTCTATTGAAATAGAAGCAAAACGCCCCTTAGCAACGGAACCTGCCACAGTGGTCTGAGCCTTAAACCCTCCTGGTAAATCAAACTTTGAATTGAACTGCGCCCCTTGAACGTTCTTATAATACCTCAGAAAATTAGACGCACTATTCTGTAGCACAACATCCCCACCTTTCAACATCCATCGATCGTCCCTATACAGCTCAATAAATACATTATCAAAGTCTTGAATTTGCTGGGTATTACCCTCTGGTTGAAAGGGAATATTCCGATCGGTTATCACTGCCCTTAAGTTCACGTTTTCTGTCAGTTGACCTTCCATCTGAAGATTTAAGGTAGAGTTGACAAAGACATCTTGTCTATTCCCAAAAGATACGCCACGTGAGATACTTCCAGTTTTATAAATGTTTTCTGTACTGATTACTTCCTCCCGTTTTGGAATTGCCAATGCCTGCTGATAGAGAATGGCATCTTTAAACAGTGCATTAGAATCATAGATGTCGAGCGTTTTATTAGCTCTTTTTGAGTGTAAATCGAATGGAAGGGTCTGATAGCAGACTCTGACCGAATCGAATAGAATATCTTGAAAGCTAATGGTATTGGTATTGAGATCGAAGCTGAACCTTTGAAGAGAGTCTGGGGCTGTTATTCTTATGCTTTCGGGAAATACCGTAAGAGAATCTAATAATTGAGGCTGCAGAGATGTTTTTACCCATTGACAACGATCAAAAGGCGACTGCGCAAATACTGCGGTAGAAACAACTAAAAACAGGAAGGTTAAAAACCCACGTTGCACAATCAATCGGTTAGCGGAAACTCTAAGAAGAAGGTTGTTCCTTCATCGGGAACAGATTCAAACCATATACTCCCTCCGGCATGCTCTACCCCACGTTTGGCAATTGCCAAACCAATACCGGAACCTTCTGCTTTGGTGCTAAATTTAGGTATAAATATTTTCTCTCGAATATCTTCTGGAACACCTGCACCATTATCAGTGAACGTTATCCTTGCCTTATTATGAGTTACTATCAACTCAACTTCTAAAACCCCAAGCCTTTCCTCGGGCATTGATTGTGAGGCGTTTAGGATAAGGTTATTGAAAATTCTACCTAACAGCTGATCATCACCTTTGATCCAAACGGCTTGTTTAGGAATATTCGTCTCCATTTTAAGTTGACCTTCATTGAAAAGACGAATAGACTTTTTCAGTGCTTCAGCCAAGTTCATCCTCTCACTTTTAGGCATTGGCATCTTCGCAAATGAAGAGAATGAGGTGGCAATGTCACTAAGCGTATCTACCTGACTCAACAAGTTATCTATGGGTTTATTAAAGCTTGAACCAATACTTGGTGCCTCGGACAAAACCCTTTTCAAGTGCTGAAGCTTGAGCTTCATAGGGGTAAGCGGATTTTTGATTTCATGAGCTACCTGTTGAGCCATTTCGCGCCAGGCACTTTCCTTTTCACTTAAAGCCAATGCTTTCTTACTCTTCTCAAGGTTGGAAAGCATTTTATTATACTCTCTCACCATCAACCCAATTTCATCATCGGCAGGCCAAGCCAGCGGTTCATTCAAATTAGAAATTGTTGTGGCTTTAATCTTTTGTGTAAGGTATTTGAACGGATAAGTTAGAATTCTAGAAGCCAAGAACGACAAGACCACGAAAATGACAAAGATGAAGGTGAATGAATTGAGAATATTGGAGAGTATGTCGCGCTGTTCAGCCTTTAGCTGTTCTTCTGAATCAAAAAATGGCATACTGAGCACACCTAAAAGTTCATTGTTTTCATTCGACCTAATTCCATAATAGGTGGCTTTATAGCTCAAATCTAAATTGCCGACTCTTTCATTATAGAGCTCTTCTCTAACTCCTGATTCAACTATGCCCGCCATGGCTTGAGGATTAATGAAGGATGCCAGCAATCCATTATCAAAAATCAAGCGCTGATTAGTAGCAATTAGTCTCCCATTGACGTTGAAAAGGTTGATATCCGCTCTAGCGTATTGACTGATCTCAGCAATTCTGTTTTCCAACGCTTCATTGTTTTCATTGCGTCCTTCGAGAAAAGCCTGTAATTGGTTGGCAATGTTCTGTGCAGCGCTCTCGGTTGTAGAGAGATATTGCGTTTCCATATTCTCTTCAACAGTGGTGTTGACTAATCTTAAAACCACAATGCTGACAATAATCAATGGTAGGAAAAAGGCAAAATTAAGCAGGATTTGAATTTTCGCAGAGAGTGTGACTGACTGTTTCTTTGTATTGAAATAGCCTGCTGAAATTCCGAAGATCAGAATAATCATCGCGACTGAAAAAAGGAAAAAGATGGAGAAATTGGTAATGATATATTGAATGGGATAATGATGATTTGAAATCACAAAAACCTGATCGTTAGATTGATTTTTCACTGCCAAATGATTGTAGCCAGCCATGCTCACAGGTGCCGCATAAATCTCCTTATTATCCAGCAATTTGATATCAAAATCTCTACGATAATTAAAATCGCCAGAACTACTCACAATGTCTCGACCGTTGAAAACAGCATAATCTAAGTGTTGTAAGTCTATATCTATGTCCGTTTCATTTAGCAACAGTTGCGGCAGAATACTGTTGTTCAGTACCTCTTTCCTATCAAGTCTTACTAATACATAGCCTATGGTGGTCTCATACCTCTTGATCTCATTGAA
>CAYGKL010000004.1:6826-9465 GCA_964350505.1 uncultured Roseivirgaceae bacterium
CAAGTCTTACTAATACATAGCCTATGGTGGTCTCATACCTCTTGATCTCATTGAATAGATAATATTGATTCAATACCATCGGATAATTCGACCTATAGAAATAGAGGTCATCAATTTCAGTCTGGTTTTCTAATTTCCCATATACTTGCTTTAGGCCTTGAAAGTCAGTGATAGTAGGAGAACTAAGGGGAGCACCCTTTCCATTGAAAATTAGAATTTCGATTTCATACTTGTCGAAGTATTCACCCAGAAATACCCTTTGAATTTTCTGTCGGATGAGCTCTTTAGATGAAAAAGGATTAGCAATATTGGTTTGAATAAGTACATCAGATTCTATTCGCTGCTTCGCCTGAGAAAGTAAATATTCTGCCTCCCAATCGTTTTCAGAAAGCAGTCGTGTGGCTAAACTTCTTTTATCTTGTAACTCCTCTTGCTCAATGTAGTCGCTCAATATGACATTGGAAATAGTGGCCAATAAAAGTGCAGTAGCAAACAAATAAAGGAAAGTTGAATAATTAGACTGATAAAGCTGTTCAGCAAACCTGAAATAGTAAACCACCAATATGTAAATGGCTAACACTAGGCCTATTAGAAAATATAGACTAGCGAAGGAAAAGGCAAAAAAACCTAGAACAAGCGTTATAGCTACCAACCCTATGAGTGTGGTACTATGCTTGGCCAATTTTCTTAATTCTGTGCTTAAATATTGTGCTATCAGGAAAGGAATTACTCCGATTATGAATATCCCGAAATAAGCGATCAGCTTAAAAGGTGTGAAACTAATATCTGCCCCAACATCGAAAGACCACTGCGAGTTAAGAAAAAGAGACTTCACCTCAACGGTGAAGTAATACACGGAGAAAACTAGGAGTATCAGTGAACCCAAAAGGTTTGGAAAGCTAGCTTTTTCGCGAGTAACTTGGTTGGATGTAAATCGAATGAATGCAAAAACTACCACACCTACTAAAGCCAACTGATTCAGAAGAAAATCTCCTAATGAGGGTTGCCACAAACCATCGGCAAAGGCATCTGGTTCAAAAAGAGACCACTCAATAATGCTTAAAGGATATTGATACCTGAGCATAAAATACCTCACGGTTGCCAAAAACAGGGAAAGAAGGATAATGGCAGGAATAAGTGAACCCTTCTCGACTAGGGATTGAGAGTAATTAAACCCAGCCCTTACAAAAAAGAAAATAGCCACTAAATACAGCACAAGAATAAATGCCGCATAACGAGGGTAGTCGACTTTCATTCGCTCAGCTCCTTCAAAGGAAAAAAGAAATATCCCTTCAGAAGAATACACATTTTGGCCGTTGGGATTCTCGGTCGGGGAAAGTGTGAATGAAGATCTTCCAAATACTTCCCCATTCAAACCATACTCCTTGAAGGAATCGTTCACAGGCAGATCTGAACTTAAAGGCAGTAATCCGTAGATTTCAACTACACGATTCTGAGCACTATTGATGACCCTGCGCTTGACAATATACTGGCCACGCTTAAGCTCTAAGTACTTATAAATATATGTTCCATCAAGTGTTCCGTACTTGGGTACAAATCTATTGGTACTCCAATAAACCTCTTCGCCATCTTCAAAAATGAAATAAGGCATTTCATCGTTACTTGAAAATCTATTGAATGACCGGCTCAAGTCTACAATGGCAATGTCGCTTACCTGCTGCAGCTGCTGATCTAACTTTTCGAGTTGTTCCTGTAAATTTTTAGAGATGGTCTCCTCTGGGTTCACCCTTCTTCGCTGATCGGAAAAAATAGCCTCATCAATAATAAGCGTGAGGCCTACAAGCAAAATGCTTAGGAGAAATGCCCTGTGCTGAAAAAGTGTCTGACGGAAATGACTCAATTCTAATTAGCCTTTAGAGAAAGTGGAATCTACTAATATTTTTCGCTTGATGCGAATTAGCACATTACAAGCAAAAATGCTACCTAAAAGCGGAGACTTCAAAAATGAGGGTCTATCTTAATTATTCCGCCTAAATTTTAAAGTTCTACTTGGCGTTCCCTCCAAACTTCAAGCCTCCAAAAAGATATAAATAGAAGATTCTCGAGTAACGGAACATGATTGGATAAAGAATGACTACCTCAGAAATAATAGCAATCATATATACGTTCTCCGAAACTGGGTGAAAGAAGTAGTAGATGATAAAGGCAGATACTAAGAAAAGGCCTACAGACAAAGCATAGCTAATGTACATAGCACCATCGAAGAAACGCGGTTCTCTTTCAAACTTCACCCCACAAGATGGACAATCAGTATTGATTTGGGTAAATTTTTTAAGATTGTATGCGGCAAAAGGGAAAAGATTCCCCTCTCTGCACTGTGGACACTTACCCTGCAGTACTGCTAAGGCCTTGGACTTTTTTGACATTCTTTTTACTAGCTCTATACCAGATGTATGCAATGAACGCTACCAGTACGTAAGGTGCGAAAAACAAGTAGAGAATACCCAAATTAAGATTAGCCGCCATTGATGTATCACCTGCGCTGACAGATGACTCGACAGAGCCACGACACATAGCACATTGAGCCATTGAATGGCTAACAGAGACTGTTATAAAAATGCCTATCCAAAAGAATCTTCTCAACTGTTTTAACATCACTCAAAGGTAAGTTTTTAACT
>CAYGKL010000004.1:9565-58088 GCA_964350505.1 uncultured Roseivirgaceae bacterium
TTAATGGCAATTAAAGCCGCTACAAGACAAACAGAAGTCAAAGTATTGATGACGCCTATAGCATGTGGAAGTGTATAAACCCAATCTCCTAAATTTAGCTTTGTTGGAAGTGAAAGGAGTACTGCTACTGCCACTGGAATGGCTATGGATAACACTCTTATCCAAACCATTGATTTCTTTTGTTCTAATACTTGCGCCATTCTACTGTGCTAGTTCTTCTGTTTTTAAAATTCTTAACTCAAGGATCAACCGATCTGTTTCTTTTCTTTCGAGAATATTATAATAACCTCTAATTCTCCTTTGTCGATCTACGATCACCACGCGATTATCTAAATTAGACATAGCCACACCACAATACTTTAATGTGGCCCATTGCACAGAGTCAAGTTCTGTGATCGTCCAGAATTGATCCATAAACTGAATCCGTCTATTATAATCGGTGATATCCTTTGCTTCAATTGATGCTCCATTGAGGAAGGTTGTGAGCTGAATATCTTCATCGTTGAAAAAAACGTCTTGCATTCTTTCAAGCTCCTCGAGTCGTGTTTTCAACACTGGTCCATCCATTCGCTCAAAGTGCACAACAGTAATCTTGCCTTCTTCAATTAAGGGGTTATTCACCCTATACTGTTCCATTGTCTTATCTAAACAAGGAGTTGAAAGTGAGTCACCTAGCCCTTGCTCATAATAAACAGGAATTGTGAACTCATTCCTCCCGAAGAACTTTAGGAATAGAAAAATAAGAACCGGTAGACCGATTAGCAGAAATAGGAAGACTATTTTTTTACGCATGCTTTATAAACTAAAAAATCAGGCCAAATGGTTTGACCTGATTTTGCTTTATATGCTCATTTTTTCAATTCAATTATTGACTATCATCCATTTGCTCAGTTCCAGTTGGCTCATAGTCAACTGTACCTCTTGAACCTTTGATAGACGCACCCTCTAGGTTCACTAATGCCACAATCAGCCAGATAACAAACATCATTGGCAGAATAATAGAGTAGATCAATCCTTTCACCTCATGACCGAGGTGCATAAATTCAGATACAATATAGAAGGCTTTCATGATGGTCAGACCAATAAAGATCGCTGATCTCAATGTACCAGCATCCATTTTAAAGGCAAAGACATACTCGATAGCAGTAATAAAAGCCAGAATACCAGCTACCTTCCAGATACCAATTATTTTATCTCTGTCTACTGGTTGTACTTGTACGTTAGTTGTTGCTTGTTCCATTATAAAAAATCTTTTAAATCAAGTAGAAGAATGTAAATACGAATACCCAGACAAGGTCTACAAAGTGCCAGTAAAGACCAACTTTCTCAACCATTTCATAGTGCCCTCTTTGCTCATACATACCTGTAGCCGCGTTGAAGAAAATAATAACATTTAACACTACTCCAGAGAATACGTGGAAACCGTGGAAACCAGTAATAAAGAAGAATAATGCAGCAAATGCAGGAGGTCCGTATTGGTTAAAGGTCAGGTTGGCTCCAAAAATTTCATAGTTTTCTTTCCAAATACCATTGATCACTACATCACCAATAGTTGCTGTATCAGTTCCAGAGATAAAGTGACTCCACTCCCATGCCTGACAGCCTAAAAAGGCAAAACCACCAATGATTGTCCAAAGCATCCACTTTACTACATTCTTCTTATCCATTCTATGACCAGCTTCTACGGCCAATACCATGGTCACTGAACTCATAATGAGGATAAATGTCATCAAACCAACAAAGACCAAAGGAAGTTCTACACCATGAAAACCTGGGAAAGCTTCATATACCTTTTCAGGAATTGGCCAGTATTCGGTTGAAAAAGTAAATGCTTCTGGATCTCCTTTATAGCCCGGTGCACTCCATCTCAAGAAAGCGTAAGTAATTAGTAAACCTGAGAAAGTAAAAGCATCTGATACCAAGAAGAACCACATCATGAGCTTTCCGTAGCTAGCCTTGAAAGGCTCTACGCCTCCACCCCAGAGACTCTTTTTACTTATTGTAGCAGTAGTTGCCATAGATTTGGTTAATTATTAATGATTCAGCAATAAAAATATGTATAAATAAATCCAAAGTCCGCCTAAAAAATGCCACCAAGTTGAAGACATTTCCATATTGAGCATATTCTTCGAATGCACTTTATATCTAAAGGACGAAATTAACATATATATCAGATATATCACACCGCTAATAAGATGCAGTCCATGTATACCTGTAAAAATGTAAAGAAAACTTCCAGCTGGGTTACCTGTAAAGTAAACATTTGCATCTACCATTTGCCCCCAGGCTTGTACTTGACCAAACAAGAAAAGGATACCAAGTAAAGAAGTAACAGTAAGTGCTATTTTAACTTGCTCCAACTTATCTTTCTTAGCTGCCATATAGGCCCATTGCATAAAGACACTACTGAGTAAAATAATGCCTGAAGTATACAATAACATAGGTGGCAGGTCATATATCAGCCAATCACCATCTGCTTGCCTTACAATATGGGCACTGGTAAAGGCCGCAAAAATCATTACTACTGTAACTATGAACAACCACAATGCAAACTTCTTAGGGTGCATTGAAAGGGGTTGCTCCATTGGGGCATCAACTAATTTGTAATCTTCTACCATCATCATTTCACCATATCCAACAAAAACGCAATCTGAACAATCGGCAAATACAAGAAAGAACCAAACATGATTCTTAAGGCAGATTTACGCGATTGATCCTTCATCAACTTAATGGTTGAAGCCAAAAACAAGACTCCACAAACCGTCACAACAACGGCTGAGTTAATCCCTGTTAAACCAAAATAGGCAGGTAATAAGCCTAATGGAATTAAAAACAAGGTATATGTCATGATCTGAAAAGCAGTTTTCATATCCTTCTCACCTTTTACAGGCAATAACTTGAAACCAGCTCTTTTATAATCATCATCTGCTACCCAAGCAATTGCCCAGAAATGAGGAAACTGCCAGATAAATTGTATTCCAAAAATAATCAATGCTTCATGAGAAATCATCCCAGTAGCGGCAGTCCAACCCAAAAGAGGAGGTAAAGCACCAGGGAAAGCACCCACAAACACAGCTATCGGACCCACACGCTTTAATGGCGTATAAACGAAGCTGTAAAGAATCATTGATAAGACTGCAAGACTCACAGTTAGAGGATTGGTAGAAACCCAAAGCAATAAGATGCCTAATGCTCCAACTAAAGCAGCAAACCAGAGCGACTCTGTATTATTTAGTCGTTCTGTTGGCAAGGGTCTTGTTTGTGTTCTCTTCATCAGCTTGTCATAGTCCTTTTCCAGAACTTGATTCACTGTACATGAAGCTCCACTCACCAGCCAGCCACCAACAAATAGTGCTGACAACTGCATCCAATCAACCCTTCCTCCCATGGCTAACGTATAACCAAAAGCCGAAGAGAATGCCACCAAAAGAGATAGCCTCATCTTCATCAGTTCCACAAAGGCCTTTACCTTTTGCGAGACTGATAACTGAATATTTACATTTACCGAATTCTCAACCATCTTTTCAGGCTAATTTCAATTCTTTATTTCTCAACAGGAGCCACAGATAAAACTGAACCCCAATAATTACAGATCCTAATAACAAATGTATTGGTTGTACAAAAGCAGGGACAGCGAAATACGCCATAACTGCTCCACTTACAATCTCAATAATCACAATAGCCAAAAGCCAGCGTGTAGGATTAATTAACTCATTTCTTCTTATACCTTCCTTCATTAGCTTCCAAAGCAAATAAACATGGAGGGCTAATAAAACCAGTGAATAAGAACGATGAATAAGGAATGTACTACCTAAGTTTCCAATCCATTCGGATCTCTCGAGATAACCAGACAAAACGTCAATAGCTTCTCTTACTTGCGTGCCCAGAACTACCTGAACTAAGGTGAGCGCTATAGAGAGGAAAGTAATCCATTTCAAACTACCAAGCCTGGCAGAACTGAATTGACTCTCATCTTTCCTTGATCTATAATAAACGTAGATGAGCAAACAGACAATCAACAATGCAATTAGCATGTGAATTGTAATCATCCATCCTAATAAGTTGGTACTTACCACAATTGAACCTATCCAACCTTGGAAACCAACCAATACAAATGCAACAAATGAAAGAACGGTTATAGGTTTATCCTGCTTCCAATAACTGATAGAAAGTAACGCTGTACCAAAAATCAGTAGTCCAATGACCGCACCTATCAAGCGGTTAATATATTCCGTCCAAGTTTTTACTGCATTGAAATCCTCCTCAACTAAAATTGAAGGATCATTCTCTACTTGATGAGCTAAATCATCAAAACCGAAGGCTGTAAGGTATTTTGCAAATCTTACATTCTTATCAACCCTCTGTTGAACGTAAATATCCTTATAATCATTTGGGAGTTGAGTTACATCCGTAGGTGGAACCCAACTCCCAAAACACTTAGGCCAGTCTGGGCAACCCATTCCTGAACCTGTAGTTCTTACAATACCACCTACTGCAATTAGCAAATAGACAGCTATGATTGTGACGGCTGAAAACCGCCTGAATAATCTTTCTTTAGTGTTTAACTTCATCAACCACAATCTCCTCTGCATCCATCTCTTTCTCTAATGCAATCATGTCATTCTCATGTGGAAAATTAGATTCCATAGTTTGAGATAAAGGAACAGTTTGTGGAATAAAGTCATCTTCAGCACCTGGCTTCGAATAATCGTAAGGCCATCTGTATACATTTGGAATCTCACCAGGCCAGTTTCCATGACCAGGAACTCTTGGAGTTGTCCACTCCAATGTAGTCGACTTCCAAGGATTTGCTGGTGCTTTTCTTCCTCTGAACATACTGTAGAAGAAGTTGAACAAGAAGATAAACTGACCAATAAATGTTGCAATGGCAGCGATAGAGATGAACATGTTCAAATCAGTAAAGCCACTGAATGCATCAAAGTTGGTGAACGAATAATATCTTCTTGGGAAGCCAGCAATACCAATGTAGTGCATTGGGAAGAACACGGAATAAATTCCGATGAACGTTAACCAGAAGTGGATATATCCCAATCTAGCATCCATCATTCTTCCAAACATTTTAGGGAACCAATGATACACTCCTGCCAATAGACCGAAAGATGAAGCTGCACCCATCACCAAGTGGAAGTGAGCCACAACAAAATAAGTATCATGCAATTGAATATCAATTGCTGAGTTTCCTAAGAAGATACCCGTGATACCTCCTGAAATGAATACAGACACAAGACCTATTGAGAACATCATAGCTGGAGTAAACACAATGTTACCCTTCCATAAAGTTGTCAGATAGTTAAATACTTTCACCGCTGAAGGTACTGCAATAATCAAAGTCAAGAACATGAAAATTGAGCCAAGGAATGGGTTCAATCCACTTACAAACATGTGGTGAGCCCATACAATAAACGATAGGAATGTAATACCCATCATTGAAATGATCATGGCCTTATAACCAAAGATTGGTTTTCTTGAATTCGTTGCGATAATCTCAGATGTAATACCTAAAGCAGGCAACAATACAATATATACTTCAGGGTGACCTAAGAACCAGAACAAATGCTGATATAGGATTGGGCTACCACCAACATTTGGTAGGGCCTCACCTGCTATGTAGATTTCAGAAAGATAGAATGATGTACCAAAGCTTCTATCGAACACCAATAACAAAGCTGCAGCAAACAATACTGGGAAAGACAAGATACCGATTACAGCAGTCAAGAAGAATGCCCAAATCGTTAAAGGTAATCTTGAGAATGTCATTCCTTTAGTTCTCAAGTTGATGACAGTAGTCACATAGTTAATACCTCCAAGCAATGATGATGCAATAAAGAATACCATGGCTACTAACCATAACGTCATACCCAATCCGGAACCAGGCATTGCTTGTGGCAAGGCTGACAATGGCGGATAAACTACCCAACCACCAGAAGCAGGTCCTGTCTCAATAAAGAGAGAGGTTAACATGATCACACTGGAAACAAAAAAGAACCAGTAAGAAAGCATGTTCATAAAACCTGATGCCATATCTCTTGCTCCAATTTGAAGAGGGATAAGGTAGTTGGAGAAAGTACCACTCAAGCCAGCTGTAAGTACAAAGAACACCATAATGGTTCCGTGCATAGTTACTAGTGCCAAGTAGAATTCAGGATTCAATGCGCCATCGGCCTGAATCCATTTACCTAAAATAGGTCTTAACCAACCTAGGTCAGCTTCTGGAAAACCAAGCTGCAACCTGAAGATTGCAGACATGGCTGCGCCAACGATGGCCCAGAGAATACCTGTGATCAAGAATTGCTTAGCAATTGTCTTGTGGTCGGTAGAGAAAATATATTTTGAAATAAATGACTGCTCATGATCATGATCGTGGTGATCTTCATGTGCATGTACATCAATATGCGCTTCTGTTGCTGTTGCCATATATTCTGATGTTAGTTTCTTTTATTCGTTAATTCCTGCTGATACTAATGCCAACTCTTTCAAGTTGTCTGGTACTTGAGACATGTACTGAGGGTTTTTCGACAACCAGGATTTCTGGTCTGCCTTCCAAGCCTCATACTCTTCGGGTTCAAGCACAATTACGTTTTTCTTCATAGAGAAGTGACCTCCTCCACATATTTCCGTACAAGCCAACTCGTAGTTGAAGTCTGGATTACCCTCTTCAACTCTCATTTCTTCCGTAGTCTTATTGGCTACGAACCAAAACTGTGTCGGCATACCCGGTACTGCATCCATTTTTAGTCTCATATGAGGAATAAAAACACTATGCAATACATCTCTCGCTCTAATCTTCAACAATACAGGCTTTCCTTTTGGAATCACCAATGCAATGTTTTGAAAGTCGTCAAAATTAGATCTGTCAGAGAAATCCTGACCATGAACGTTAGTAGCGTCAATCAATCTGTAGTCATATTCTCCAACTTGATTGTCCATACCACCATAACGAATTGACCATTGGAATTGATAGCCCATGATTTCAATCTGCTCAGAGTCTTCTGGCGCTTCGCTCATAATACCATCCCATGCCATCCAGCCAGAAATTACCAACCAAGTAAGCACTACAGCAGGAACACCTGTCCATAGATACTCTAATTTGTTATTGTGAGGATAGAATAACGCTTTTCTATTCTTATTGTATCTGTACTTATATGAGAATACAAACAATAGGATGTTTGTGATCACAAACACTATTCCTGTAACCCACATCGTTCTCCAGAATAACTTATCCGTCAAGACCCCATGATCTGAGGCAACTGGCGGATCATACGCATCGAAGTAAACCAAAGAATACCACCCTGCAAGTCCGAAGAACAATACCATAAACACTATCATCATGATAGCATTGATATTATTACTGCTACTTGAGGTTGCTTCCTCCCCTTCTCCCTTAACTACATTCACTAGTCTTGTAATTCTGAAGATTAACAACAGAATTGCGACTACTAAGAAAACTGCAAGTGCTATATAAAAACCGAACATATCTACTCTATCAATTTATTAAATATGATGATGCTTTGCTTCTTGTAACATTGGGTGATTCTTCGGTACTAAAGCAAAAGATGACAAGGCTTTTGAAACCACGAACACAAATGCAGAACCGAACATCAAGAATATACCAATTTCAGTGAATCCGAAGAAACCATTTTCACCCATGGTTCCAGGAGTCATCATTAAGTAGAAATCAATATAATGCCCAAAAATTACCACGATACACACCATTTTCAAGAATACATTGAGCCTCTTGGCATCCCTTGTAATTAAGGCAAGGAATGGGAAGAAGAAGTTCAGAATGATATTCGTAAAGAAGAATGGCGCATATTTATCGCTTAAGAATCTCTCAACAAAGTACACTGACTCTTCAGGAATGTTGGCATAATAGATCAACAAGAACTGAGAGAACCAGATGTAAGTCCAGAAAATACTAAAAGCGAATACGAATTTACCTAAATCGTGAAGGTGGTTAGACGTTACCTCAGGTAAGTAACCAGCCTCTTTTAATAACACAGTAACGAGCGTAATGAACGCCAAACCTGTTACAAACCAGCTAGCAAATACGTACCAGCCAAACATTGTTGAGAACCAATGAGTATCTATTGACATCACCCAATCCCAAGCAGACACTGAAGATGACACGGCAAAGATAATAAGGAAAATGGCAGACCACTTTCTCATTTTATGCCAGTAGCTATCGCCACCCATTTCATCTTCCGCTAAAGAGAGACCTTTTAATTTTCTAAATAACCAAATCCATAGACCGAAGAAGATCACCATTCTTAAAAGGAAGAATACGGGAACACCTCCACCTTCTCCAAGGAAGAAGAAGCTACTTTTTCCAGCTATTAATTCATCATAATGAGCTCCACCAACTTCGTAAAGATCAGCATGCGTCCAATGGAATACATCATGACTTACAAAGAACCAAGTTGCTAACATTAATACACCAGCAGGTAAAATCCAATGTGCCATAGCAAGCGGTATCCTTACAATGTAAGCCGACCAGCCAGCCTGAGCTGCATATTGTATAGCGAAGAAAAAGATACCTATTAAAGCAAGCCCTGTGAAATACACATTGTTCAACCAAAGGTCTACCTTGAATCTTTTGAACCATCCAGCTTCGTGCTCTGCTTCACCTTCTTCTGCTTCGCTTACTGCTAATACAGTAAAGTCCTCAGCACCCGACACTGATGAAGCATGACCTTCATCATGCTGCTCTATCGCATGACCATCATCTTCATGACCTGCTTCTTCATGGTGCTCACTCGTTTGAGGAAAAATTCCTCCAATCAACAACATAACCGCCCCAACTATAAATGCTATAGTTATCTTTTTCTTAAGGCCAGCGTTAAAATCAAATACTTCTTTTGCCATTTCTTAAAAAATTTACGGTTTATTGTTGTTGTAGTGTTTGAACATATCTTGCGATTTTCCATCGCTTATCTTCACTTATCTGAGAACCATGAGCTCCCATTCTTCTGATACCATGTGTAATTACATGGAAGACATGTCCCTGTGATAAATTTATCTGAGCTGGCGCAGTATATGAAGGAACACCTGCGTAGCGTTCACCCACTTTGGCTGTTGGATCCAATGATCCTTGACCATTCACACCATGACAATGCTGACAAATCTGAGTGTATAACCTTTTCCCTTCAGCAATGATTTCTGGTGAAGCCTCGAATGGGTTTTCCAATTCTGCAGCCATAGCTACATCATCTTTCTCAAGTCTGTAAGGTAATATGTTATTACTCGTTCTTCTCACTGTTCCTTCAACTGGTATCCTTACATTTTGTGAGTAAGCATTGTTTTCATTAGAGTTAAAAAATTCTCCTTTTTCATCTTCTCTATTGCTTAACCACTGTCCTGCACTTTCATCCTTGATCTGAGTCAAAGGTTCGTAAGGTACAGAATGATACATCTGAGGGGCATATTCCAACCCAGGGTTGTCACCTCCGGCAGTACAGCCAGAAAGTGCCACTAGGGCAATCATTGGAATCACAACTTTCAATTTCTGAATCATATCTCTAGAAGGATTAGTCTTCAACATTTTTATTATTCACTTCAACCGCACCAGAATCTTTCAATAGAGAATTGATCTTAGCAGCTTCCATCGCTTTGTTCTTACCTAAGTCGATAGCCATTATGTGCTTATCGTCAGTAATTCTTATATCCATTAACTTCGGATCTTTCCAAGGTTTCAAATCACTTGATACCAAGAATGTTCCAACCATACCAAAAGCGGCAAGCAATACTGTTAACTCAAATGTTACTGGCACAAAATCTGGCAATGCAACGTGGTTCTTACCACCAATAATCATTGGCCAGTCAATCCCAAGCATCCAAACCTGCATAACTAATGCTAGCGTAGTTCCTAAGGCACCAAACATAAATGCTGCAATAGGTAATCTCGAACGCTTATAGCCTAATTCTTCATCCAAACCATGTACAGGAAATGGGCTATAGACCTCGTGAATTTTCACACCAGCTCCACGCACTTTACCTACTGCTTTAAGCAATATGTCTTCGTCATCAAAGACGCCCAATACGAAATTCTTAGTGTCACTCATGATTAAGCAGTTTTTTCAGATGATGATTTAACAATACTTTTTACCTCGGCCATATTAATCACTGGGAAGAACTTCGCAAAAAGGAAGAAACAAGTGAAGAACAAACCGAAAGTGAACAGATAAACACCCATGTCATAAATAGTTGGGTAGAACATCGCCCATGAAGAAGGTAAGTAATCTCTATGAAGTGATGTAACGATAATTACAAATCGCTCAAACCACATACCCACGTTAACAATGATTGATAAAATGAATGTGGCAGCAATACTTGTTCTAATTTTCTTGAACCAGAATAATTGTGGTGAAATCACATTACAGGTCATCATAGACCAGTAAGCCCACCAGTAAGGTCCTTGCATTCTATTATAGAAGGCGTATTGTTCAGCAGGTACACCTGAGTACCATGCAATAAAGAACTCAGTGATATAGGCGATACCTACAATTGAACCTGTGACAATAATTACAATGTTCATCAGTTCAATATGCTCTATAGTAATGTAATCCTGAAGTTTAAATACTGCTCTTGTCACCAACATCAACGTAAGTACCATGGCGAATCCTGAGAAGATTGCACCAGCAACGAAGTATGGAGGGAAGATAGTTGTGTGCCATCCTGGAATTACTGAGGTAGCAAAGTCAAATGAAACGATAGTATGCACTGAAAGTACCAAAGGAGTAGCCAAACCAGCAAGAATCAATGATACAGACTCATATCTGCTCCAAGTTCTTGCAGCTCCGTCCCATCCTAAAGACAAGGCGCCATAAATGGTTTTTCTAATACCAGTTGCTCTATCTCTAATGGTGGCAAAGTCAGGAACTAGTCCTAAGTACCAAAACACTAGCGACACTGAGAAGTATGTTGAAATCGCAAATACGTCCCAAAGAAGCGGTGAGTTAAAGTTTACCCATAAGGAACCGAAGGTGTTAGGTAAAGGCAGTGCCCAATATGCTCCTAACCATGGTCTACCCATGTGAAGAATTGGAAATTGAGCCGCACAAATAACAGCGAAAATTGTCATCGCTTCGGAAGCTCTGTTAATCGCCATTCTCCACTTTTGACGGAATAAAAGAAGTACAGCAGAGATCAACGTTCCCGCGTGACCAATACCTACCCACCAAACGAAGTTGGTAATATCCCATGCCCAACCTACAGTTTTGTTCAGTCCCCACATTCCAATCCCATTCCAAAGGGTGGCTACCACGGCAACCAAACCTATCAAAAGGGTGACAACTGAAATACCAAAGGCCATGCCCCAAAGCTTGGAAGGCTTAGCTTCTACCTGTTTACAGATGTCTTCAGTGACATCATGAACGGTCTTACCGCCTGTAATTAAAGGTTTTCTTACGGTTGAAGTAACCTGCATATTCTTTCGGTTTATTTTAAGCTTCTGTTGATTCTTTAACCTTATTTCTAATCTTGGTCATGTACCACACGTTCGGACTCACGTTTATTTCCTCCAATACGTGGTATGCTCTGTCTTCATTCACGACTCTTTCAGTGGCTTTCGTACCATCACCCATTTCTTTCTCTTCAACCTGTAGCATTTGAGAAATTCTAGACTTAGGATCGTTCAAGTCACCAAAAGTGATTGCATCTGAAGGACAAGCTGTAGCGCAAGCAGTGTTGATTTCACCATCTACTGGTCTTCTATCTTCACGCTTAGCAGCCAATTTACCTGCCTGAATTCTCTGCACACACATAGTACATTTTTCCATAACTCCTCTTGCACGAACAGTTACATCTGGGTTCAATACCATTTTACCCAAATCATTATTCATAGATGAGTTCTTATCGAACTGAGAGTTGTCATGATATTTGAACCAATTGAACCTTCTTACTTTGTAAGGACAGTTGTTAGCACAATATCTTGTACCAATACATCTGTTGTAAGTCATCTGATTCAAACCTTCAGTACTGTGCGTAGTTGCAGCAACCGGACAAACAGTTTCACAAGGTGCATTATTACAGTGCTGGCACATCATTGGTTGGAAAGTTACTTCAGGGTTAGCTGAAGCCTCTTCCAGTTCCTTTTTATTACCAGCAGGATTGGCAGCAGAATAGTATCTATCGATTCTAATCCATGCCATTTCTCTTCTATTCAAAACCTCTTGCTTTCCAACAACAGGAATGTTGTTTTCAGCTTGACAAGCCACCGTACAAGCTGAACATCCTGTACAAGAGTTCATGTCGATGGTCATTGCCCAATGGTGGTTATTATATTCAAAACCATTCCAAAGCGTGATCTTTGAAGGTTTTACAAACTCACCATCTTTATAAATTTTAGGATGCCATCTTCCGGCACTTGTATCTTTCTTGTATTCACCTAAAGTAGACTCTTGAATCACATTCTCACGACCCATGTAAGTCTGGTGAGTTTGTGTCTGAGCAATTTGGTATGAATTACCAGTAGCTGCTACAGAAACTCCAGCCAAAACATCCATGGTGTTAGCACCATTTAGTTTTGTCATGAAAGGGTAAGCATTTACACCTACACCATCTGCTACTCTACCAGCTTTAGTTCTACCATAACCTACTGCTAAACCTACAGTGCCTTCAGCCTGTCCTGGTTGTACTAGCACTGGAACCTCAATAGTAGTTCCTCCAACAGTCAGGCTAACCAATTCGGTTGCTCCTTCCTTCATGGCAATCCCCAATTCATTGGCCATAGCCATAGAAATGGTAGCATAGTTATCCCAAGTAGCTTTTGTTACCGGATCTGGCATTTCTTGCAACCAAGGGTTATTGGCTTGAGAGCCATCTCCTAATCCAACTTTTTGGTAAAGGGCCAATTCAACACCTCCACCATTAGTTTTATAATTCTGCCCAATACTAGTGGCTGCACCAGTGGCTGCACCAGCATCGAAGCTATAAGTATTGTTATTTCCACCTAAGTCGAGGATACCATCATACAATGTCTTATCCCAAAACATTTGGAAGTTAGACATGTCGCTTTGCTGAGCGAAATAAGTCTCTTGCCAGTTATTTTGTAGGTAGGTTAAATAATCAGTGTTATTGCCAGCCCATTTCAAGAATGATTCAGGTGCCTGTCTAGTGCTGAATAATGGAGAAATAGTAGGCTGAGTTAAACTCAAGAAACCAGTTCTTAATTCGGCATCATTCCATTGCTCTAAATAATGATGATCTGGAGCAACATATTGAACAGCAGAAGCAGTTTCGTCCATTCTATCAGAAGTAGAAACTGTCAACGATACTTTTGACATCGCTGCAGTTAAAGCCGCAGACTCTGCTGAGTTGTATAAAGGATTACAGTTAAAGAAGATCACTGCTGAAATTCTTCCACCACTTATGTCTTTAGCTAGGTTAGCCATTGCTGCATCATCACCTTGGCGGTAATGAACAGGAGCATTTGCGTTAATAGTTGTTCCGTAGTTGCCAAGCATGGCATTGATACCATTAACTAATACCTGAACTGCTGGATCATTGGAACCACATACAACTAATGATTTACCTCTAGTTGCCCAAAGGTCATTCGCTGCGGCTGTTACATGAGCTATATCACCAGCATTACCTCCACTTACTTTAGCTTGACCAGCTTTAGAAGCAATGGCATTGTACATGGCAGCTACTAAAGGTCCTACTTGCGAAGGCCTAATGGCTGATCTGTAATCTGCGTTAGCACCAGTCATCGAAAGGTTCGACTCGAACTGGTAATGTCTAGACATTTCTCTGTGGTGCTCGTTAATTTTTCTTGTCTTCGCGTATTGCTTAGAGAATTCGATTGGTGAGATCCAAGTTCCAAGGAAATCGGCCCCAACACTTACAATGGTCTTAGCTTCGCTGAAGTCATAAGAAGGAACCATAGAAGTTCCGAAAGATCTTCTGTTACCTTCAGAAATACCGTAAGCAGACACCGCATCGTAAGATACGTGTTGCGTTGTAGGATATTTTGCTACGAATTCACCAACCGCTCTTTTCGTAGTTGGGCTCAGAACTGTATTACTCACAATTCTAATCTGACCTCCTTTAGCTGCAATATCAGCTAAATTGGCTGTTACTTCTCTGTCAAGAGTTTCCCAATCAGTTTCTGCACCAGCCTTCATTGGGCCAGTTAGTCTTTCTTTATCATATAAAGAAAGAACAGATGCTTCTACCTGAGCATTGGTACCACCTTTGGTAATCGAGCTGAATTTGTTACCCTCAACCTTAATTGGTCTACCTTCTCTGGTTTTCACCACCACACTAACAGCATCGCCACCATTTACATAGGTAGATGCATAATAGTTAGGAACAGAAGGGTCAACATCAACCGGTTTGTTCAAATAAGGAATAGCCTTTCTAACAGGAGCTTCACAGGCAACCAAAGTAGCGGCAGCTACTCCAAAACCCATCAACTTTAAAAAGTCTCTTCGGTTATTGGATTCTCCACCTTGCTCGTTGATTGGAAGGTACTCCGGGAATTCTGATTCGTTCTTCTTAACAAACTCTGAATCGTTTGTTAATTGCTCGATACCTTTCCAGTATGTTTTTTGATTTTCTTTCATTGTATATCAATCAGAAATCGTGAATTCAATTAATTAATAGTGACACTTAGCACATTCCAAACCACCTATATCAGCTACTTTCATTGGTGTTCCAGAGTTATTGTTATGTAACTCAACCAATTTATCGTAGTAGCCATTGCCTTGTGTATTCAGGCTTGTATTTCTATGACAATCAATACACCAACCCATGGTTAAAGGCGCATGTTGTTTCACAATTTCCATTTCCTGAATTTCACCGTGACAAGTCTGACAAGCAACCTCTCCCACCTTCACATGCTGTGAATGGTTGAAGTATGCCAGGTCTGGTAAATTGTGAATTCTCACCCACTCTATTGGTTGACCTGTTTCAGCGGCATTATATATTTTTTGAATTTGAGGTGACATGCCATCTTTACCAGCCACATTCTGAATTGCTGAATGGCAATTCATACAAATGTTTACCGATGGGATGTTGGCAGACTTTCCAATCTCAACACCAGTGTGACAATACTGACATGCAATCTCATATTGTCCTGCGTGTAGTTTGTGAGAAAATGCTATTGGTTGTTCAGGCGCATAGCCTTGCTGTACACCAATTGTATACAGACCATCAATAACATTCTTTCCTGCAAGAGCAATGACAAGGAAGGTTACAATTCCAATCACCGTTGGACTTTTAAGGAAGCCAAGAAGACTGAACTTTTCCTCAACAATTTCTTTATCATCTTCTGTAAGCGTATCCTTATCAGAAAGGTACTTTTTCAATACACTCACGATGAGTGCAAGGACTATTAGAATAAGCACGAGCACAACGATAAGTGCAGCAACGATGATGTTTAAGTATGTTGCAGGAACACCAGTTCCACCAGCAGCGGCAGCACCATCGCCAGTTGCAGCAGCAGCTGATGCATCAACCGGAGGGTTTTCCTCTGTATACCTGACATAAGCTAAAATCGCCAATATCTGCTCATTCTCAAGATCATATGGAGCCATAACCAATTGGTTATACTCATTATAAAGAGCAACCGCCTGAGCATCTCCAGAGGCAATTAGTGCTTGAGAATTTTTCACCCAATCATAAATCCAATCGATGCTTCTTCTGTCGTACACGCCAGCAAGTGCAGGGCCAACCAACTTTTGGCCAACCTTGTGACAAGTGTTACACTGATATTCGCTGAATAATTTTTCACCCTGAGAGATGATTGCCTCATCTGTAGGAACAGCATCTCTTTGGGCAAGAGCTTGTTGGCCGGAAAAGACAAAACAGCATACTAAGAGGCATGCTGTCGCATAACGAACAATGGTTGTTTTGGCTACCATGTAAAGTTTATTTTTAGTCACAGATTGTCTCATTTGTAGAAACTTGAGGCAAAGGTAGTATTGGAAGGCCTTATTTCAAACTAAATTTTATTGATGAATTCTTGATTTTCAATACGACTTTTAAGGATATAACCAGCTGATATACAATTAACTAAGACGCGAATAAACATGATTTTTTTTATTTAGAATCAATATAAATAGTGGGTAAGTTGAACCTAAAATCAACCTTAAGAATTGGCCGATTTTGAACTGTTAAGTAAAGTATAAAATCAAAGAAATTGAATAATATATATTTGACCTAACCCCTAAATGAAAAATGCAATCAACACAATTATAAAATCGATTACTTATCTCTTTGACATCCCCTTAAAGATGAAAGGATTTCTTCCTGCACTCATACGACCTGTGGTAACGATCCCATAAGCTCAAGAGTATTTACCTAAATCATGGTAAAATTAAAAAAAGAGATCATTTGATCAGGTGCTGAGCGGATTCGAACCGCTGTATGTGCTTTTGCGGAGCTCTGCCTTCCTGATAGCTATCGGGAGGTCGGCCACTTCCACATATTTACCCAAACATTGATCGCCTAACATTGAACCAATATCAATGCTATCCAAAATCCCATTTCAGATAATTGAGAATACTTCTTAAACAAAAAAAGGAGATCATATGATCTCCTTTTCCTTGAGGCGCTGAGCGGATTCGAACCGCTGTACGAGCTTTTGCAGAGCTCTGCCTAGCCACTCGGCCACAGCGCCATATTTTAGCTGCGCAAATTTAGGGATATTCACCAATTGCACCAACAAATAACAAACTATGTCAATAAAAAAGCATCCCGAGTTCTCGGGATGCTTTTATTTATATCAATGGAAATTATTCTTCAGTAGATTCTTCCGCTTCGTCAGCAGCTTCCTCTTTCTTCGAAGCTTTTTTCTTAGTATCAGCGGCTTTCTTCTCGTTGGCTTTTTTGGTGTTTGTTTCCATTTCAGCTTTCAATGCAGAAAGTGCATCTAGATCACCCAAAGTTGCAGAATCAACCGGAGCTGATTTAGCTTTCTGAGCGTTTCCGCTTCCTCCAGCCTTTTTCTTAGGAGCTGCAGGAGCTGGCTTCTCGGCATTTTGTGGGCTATGAACATTAGAATGCGACATTACAATTCTCTTATCATCTTTAGAGAATTCAACAACCGCAAAGTCTAAAGTTTCACCTACTTCTACCAAAGAATCATCTTCCTTCTTCAAGTTTCTATTGGTGGCTACACCTTCTAAACCGTAAGGCAGCTCAAGAGTAGCACCTTTATCGTTTTTAGAAATCACAGTACACTTATGGATAGAGCCTGAAGTAAAGACAGTTTCGAAAGTATCCCAAGGATTCTCCTCCAACTGCTTATGACCTAATGCTAATCTTCTATTGTCGATATCTAACTCAAGTACTTGAACATCTAGCTCCTCACCTACTTTTACAAATTCAGATGGATGCTTGATCTTCTTAGTCCAAGAAAGGTCAGATACGTGTACCAAACCATCGATACCTTCTTCTAGCTCAATGAAAAGACCGAAGTTGGTAAGGTTTCTTACAATACCAGAGTGGTTTGTACCTACACCATACTTAGTCAATACATTAGACTTAGTCCATGGATCTTCAGTCAATTGCTTGATGCCTAAAGACATTTTTCTATCTTCTCTGTCCAGTGTCAACACAACAGCTTCTAGCTCATCGCCAATGCTGATGAAGTCTTGAGGGTTTCTCAAGTGTTGTGACCAAGACATTTCAGAAACGTGGATCAAACCTTCTACTCCTGGAAGAAGCTCAAGGAATGCACCGTAATCTGCAACATTTACGATAGAACCTTTTACTTTAGACCCAACCTCGATGGCAGTATCTAGTTTATCCCAAGGATGCTCGGTTAATTGCTTCATACCCAATGAGATTCTTTTCTTGTCATCATCGAAGTCGAGAACAACAATATTCACTTTCTCGTCTAGGCTTAACACCTCAGCCGGATCGTTGATTCTACCCCATGAGATATCAGTAATGTGCAATAGACCATCTACACCACCTAAGTCGATGAATACACCGAAGTTGGTCATGTTCTTGATCACACCTTCTAATACCTGACCTTTTTCAAGGTTCTCAAGGATTTGAGCTTTTTGCTTCTCAAGGTCTTTCTCGATCAATACTTTGTGAGATACAACTACGTTGTCGTTAGTGTAGTTGATTTTCACAACTTTCACTTCCATTTTCTTTCCAACGAAGACATCGAAATCTCTGATTGGCTTCACATCGATTTGAGAACCTGGCAAGAATGACTCTACACCGTAGATATCTACGATCAAACCACCCTTAGTTCTTCTCTTCACTAAGCCTTCAATAATATTATCATTGTCTAGTGCACCTTGGATCAATTCCCATGCTCTAACAATTTTCGCTTTTCTTCTTGAAAGTACTAGCTGACCAAGAGAGTTCTCTTGCTCTTCGATATACACTTCAATTTGATCACCAACTTTCAAATCTGGCGTATCTCTGAATTCAGAGGAACTTACCAAACCGTCTGATTTGTAACCAATATTTAAAACAACATCTCTCTCTCCCATAGATACCACAGTAGCCTTAATGGTCTGCTTCTCTTCGATAGAGTTCAAAGTAGTTTCGTACAAAGCAGCTAATTCATCTTTTTTCTTTTGAGAATAGCCTTCACCAAAACCTTTAGTTTCAAAGTCTTCCCAGTTGAAATCTTCTGGTGCTTTCTTTTCAGCCTTTGGTTTGGTTTCTTTTTTTGCAGTTTCTTCTTTTACTTCTGAAGCTGGCGCTTCTTCAACTGCTGTTTCTTGGGCTTCTACAGCCTCTACTTGAGGAGCAGCTTGTTCTTCTACTGCCTCAGGTGCTTTTTTTTCTTCTGACATTTTTAAAATGCTCTGTGATTACTCCTTTCGCTGCCCAGAGCTATTAGCGAAGGATTTTTGTTTAAAAATTTTCTTTCGATTTACCGAAAAAAACCGCTTCGTTTGAAACGGACTGCAAAGGTATGAATTAATTTGATAATTAAGAAAGAGAGTAGCAGGAAGTGAGAGGTCAGAAGTCGGAAGTAGGAAGTCAGAAGTCGGAGGCAGGAAGCAAAAAATAGAGAATAGGCTTAGCTTGAAGAATCAACACCTGTCTAAGGTTTGAAACTACCCTCATGTTTATTTGACTCTTTATTGTAAACTCTTAAGGTTTTAAATTTCCCTAGCTTTGTGGACAGAATTCAAATTAACATGTCAGAAATCCCTCCTTGCCCAGAATGTAAATCTCCTTACGCCTATCCTACTGGCCAGTCCCTTATGTGCCCAGAATGTGGACATGAATGGAATCCTGAAGAAGGAACAATAGAAGAAGGTGGTGAAGTAAAAGACGCTAACGGTAATGTATTGGTAAATGGCGACTCTGTGGTTGTTGTAAAAGACTTACCCGTAAAAGGGGCACCCAAACCTATGAAAGCGGGAACCAAAGTAAAAAACATCAGAATAGTAGATGGCGACCATAACATCGATTGTAAAATTGATGGCTTTGGTTCCATGGCATTGAAGTCTGAATTTGTTAGAAAGGCATAGGGTACGTTAGCTAATTGCCAAGAGGGATTTGAAACTCAGTTCATTTTAAATGAATCATTGAAAGAAATCAATTCACCTTCAAGTACCTCATCCATTGTTCGGAAGTGAAGCCACTGAAATTACGGACAAACATTACATAAGAAGGCTTGAAGGGTTTAATAGCCAAAGGCATTTGGGCTTCTTCGGGAGTTTTATCTCCCTTCATTGAATTGCAGCGTTTGCAAGCAGTAATCAGATTTGTCCAGGCAGACTTCCCTCCTCGGGACTTTGGTAATACATGATCAATGGTTAAGTCTTTGCTCTTACCACAATATTGACATTGATGCCTATCGCGTTTAAATATATTCTGCCGAGACAGCAACACTCCTTTAAAAGGAACAAATATGTATTTCTGAAGCCGTATAACTGAAGGCATTGGGTATTCAGAATCGACCGTTCTCATGCTCTGATCTGGATAGTCGTGCACCAATTCAGCCTTTCGGAGAAAAACCAACAGAAAGGCTCTTTCTGCCGAACAAACAGATATTGGTGAATAGTCCTGATTCAATACCAATACCCGCCTCATATTAAGTGATTATCCGCTTTAATTTGTAGAAATGGTGTGTGTAGGCATTTTGTTCTAGGTTTTTGATGCCATTTTCGTCTAACTCATCAATACGCACTTTACCAGAAGCATGAATAATCTTGCCATCTTCCATCACAAGACCAACGTGATTCATTTTACCTTCATTGTTGGTGAAAAAGGCTAAATCTCCCGCTTTGTGTTCTCCAAACGGCACATCCTTTCCTTTCAAAATTTGTTGAGATGAATCGCGCGGAATATTAAAGCCACCTGTTTTGTAAATAATTTGGGTAAAGCCTGAACAGTCGATACCAAATGGTGTGCGCCCACCCCACAAGTATGGTGCATTCAAATATTTATTGGCCTGATTTAGCATATTGGCGACTCCCCACTTTTGGTACAGGCTTTTGGCAGTATCGTTAAATGCCACATTCTCTTCATCCTTAAAAATTGGATTATTCAAAAGAGGCAGTACAGAACCAGCCACTATATGGTTAATCTGTTGTTTGAATAGAATCTTAGAGACTAGTTCTGTGCAAATCTTGTATTCAGTTTCAGTGATCTGGTCGAAATATTCTTTAGAGATTTGATGATGCTGCTTCTTATCAATCCAGCCTTCATATCCATCAAATGCATTTTGAATCTGAAGCCATTTATGATTCTCCGACTCACCAATAACGGTGTAATGCTCCCCGAACAAAAGCTGAGAAATCATTTCAGCTGCATCAGAAGGATTAGCCCTAATGGGCACCATGCTTAGCCTTAAAACACCGTATCCTAATTCACTCATTAAAATTTCATTCGTTGCAGATCTCTTTTCACATCTCTGTCTTTAATCGAGTCGCGCTTATCGTGAAGCTTCTTACCTTTTGCTAGTGCAACTTCCAATTTAGCAAAACCTCTATCATTTATAAATAGCCTTGTTGGAATGATGGACATTCCTTTCTCTTCAGTTTTACTTAAAAGTTTATTGAGCTCTCTTTTATTCAAAAGGAGTTTTCGTTCCCTAGTCTGATCATGATTATAATGCGTGCCTTGTGCGTAAGGCGAAATATGCATTTGCTTCACCCAAAGCTCTCCATTTTTAAAGAAACAATAAGCGTCTGCTAAGGTGGCCTTACCTTCTCTGATTGACTTAATTTCAGTACCCATCAACTGCATACCTGCCACATAGCGATCTATGAGTTCATACTCGAACCCAGCCCTTCTGTTTTTTATATTGATGTTGTTCGAAAACCTGTCTTTATCCTTTCCTGCCATCTTCTTCTAAACTACTGAATATCTTCTTGATCTTATCTTTTGGTAGAACTTTTTGTCCGGTACTCCCTTCAGCTACCAATCTGTTATTGCATTTAACCTGAATCTCACAAATCAGTTCATTGTTTTGAAATGAAACTACTTTTGCTTGAAAAACGAGTGCCTCTCCTATCATTGCGGGAGTTTTGTGCTTAACGCTTACTTCCGTGCCAATGCCTTCTTCATGCTCTTCTTTCATCTCCAAAACAAACAACCTGCTCGACCATTCCATTTCTCTAGCTAATGCAAAGGTTGAACAAATAAGGTGAACCAAACCCGTATCGAACTGCGCAACATCTTCTGGTTTCACCTGATAATGGTGCACTTTAATATCTCCGGGTTTGAAAATGTTTTTCATATCTATTAAAACCTACAACTGAAATCATCGGCTAAAACTTCATTCTTGGTAAGGCACTCACACTTTGGTCTACAAATTCTCCTGCTAAAAATTTATAATGCCCTGCCATTGCTATCATACCAGCATTGTCAGTACAATATTCAAAATTTGGAATAAATACTTTCCAGCTTTCTTTCTCAGCCATTTCATTAAGCGCATTCCTCAATCCAGAATTGGCAGAAACTCCTCCGGCAATAGCAATATGGTTTATTCGATATTCTCTGGCAGCCTTTCTTAGCTTTTGCAGCAGCATGGCTACCAAAGTTTTTTGGATGCTTGCGGCTAAATCTACTTTATTCTCTTCAATGAAGTTCTCATTAACTTTTAATTGATCTCGAAGAAAATAGAGCACTGCTGTTTTAATGCCACTGAAAGAATAATTGAAGCCTTGCATTTCTGTCTCAGGAAACTGAAAAGCATGTGGGTTTCCTTCTTTGGCCAGTTTATCT
This sequence comes from uncultured Roseivirgaceae bacterium, assembly GCA_964350505.1. Classification (GTDB taxonomy): domain Bacteria; phylum Bacteroidota; class Bacteroidia; order Cytophagales; family Cyclobacteriaceae; genus Roseivirga. The sequence goes on from CAYGKL010000004.1 coordinate 31,739, forward strand.
ACCATTGGCCCTCCTGGGTAGCCCAAGCCAAGCATTTTACCCATCTTATCGAATGCCTCTCCTACTGCATCATCTTGAGTTTCTCCCACAACTTCCATCTCTAAGTAGCCTTTTACCAAAACAATTTGGGTATGACCTCCACTGACGGTTAAACAGAGAAAAGGAAATTTGGGCCGGGGCTCATCAATAAAGTGGGCCAAAATATGGGCCTGCATATGGTTGACTTCAATTAAAGGCACATTAAGCGCTAAAGCGAAGCCTTTGGCGAAAGACGTTCCAACCAAAAGCGCTCCCATCAGGCCTGGGCCACGCGTAAATGCAACTGCGGTAATGTCATGAGCAGCAATACCAGCATTTTTGAGTGCTTCATCAACCACGGGTACTATATTTTGCTGATGAGCACGGCTTGCTAATTCAGGTACAACTCCTCCATAATTTTCATGCACAGATTGCGTTGCGATTATATTATTGAGTACTTTGCCGTTGACGGCCACAGCCGCAGATGTCTCGTCACAAGATGATTCGATGGCCAGTATTTTGATATCGGTTGAAGGCATTGAAGGAGAAAATTAAAAGATCGCAAGTTATTAAAAAACGGATTGTCAAATCAATCCTTTGGCTAATTGCCACTCCTTTCATTTTGTTAACTCTCATTGCGCTCCTAATTCACATCCCTCCTGTTCAGAATTACATGGTAGATAAGGCCACAAATTACCTCACGGAAGGCACTGGCTATAGAACAGAAATAGGCTATGCCAATATCAAGTGGTTCAACGCCATTGCACTTGATGATGCCCAAATCTATGATAATCAAGATGTTTTAATGATTGGAGTAGACGAACTGGTTGTCACTTTCGATTTGGTTGACTTGATCGGCAAAAGTAATATTAGGACAAAAGAGGCTTGGTTGAAAGGCGCCAATGTAAACCTACGGGATGACCCCTCAGGAGGGCTGAATATAGATGAATGGGCAGACAGGGTCTCATCTCTTACGGCATCTGAAACACCTTCTACCTCAACTTCTGGATCTTTTTCGATAGATCAGATTACCCTTCTCGAATCCAGTTTCAGCATTTCTGATAGTAGAATGGATAGCATCAATGAAGGGTTTGATTATAATCACTTTCAATTAGTCGACATGAATGCAGATTTACTCAACATGAAAGTGATCTCAGATACTTTTCAAATTGACGTAAAAAGGCTTACCACTAAAGATCAAAAAACTGGATTGACGATTGACAATCTTCAGACCTTCTTTCGAAACTCCAATAAAGGCCTAATTTTCTTCGATTTAGACTTACAAATGGGAAAATCGCATTTATCAGACTATATAGAGCTTAGCCATGACTCACCTTCCCAGATGGCCTATTTTATCGATAGTGTAGATGTTAGAGCTGATTTTAATAATACAAGAATTCATACCGATGAGTTAGGATACTTTGTGCCGGAACTTAAGAAGTACAACCAGTTTATCGATATCAGTGGTTTATTTCAAGGCAGGGTCAATAAGTTCTATTCAGATAATTTCTCCATCAACTTTGGAGAAGTGTCAAACTTTAATGGCTCAATGGATATAGAAGGTCTGCCTAATATTAATCAAACCTTCTTCGCCCTGTCTCTCAAAGAATCTACTTTAAAGGCCACAGATATAAGGCAATACATGGGCAATGAGGCCTTTCGAATTTCGAATAAATTTGGGCTCATAAGAATGTCAGGAAACTTCGATGGCTTGCTCAATAACTTTGTGGCCAATGGCAGCTTCAACACTAAAATCGGAAGACTGCGATCAAATACTAAGATTGAAATTAAAGATGGTCAACTACCTTACTATAAAGGAGATCTATTTCTTCAAAATTTTAACTTAGGCAACTTTACTGAAGTATCTAATTTTCAAAAAATAGACTTAGATGGAAGTATTGAAGGTACTGGTTTCACTTTAGAAACGGCCAGTTTCATTCTGGATGCCAGTATTCCAAAAGTAGGGATCAATGACTATATCTATTCTAACATTGAAACTGATGGCACTTTTGAGGAATCCTTTTTTAATGGCCAAGTTGATGTCAACGACCCGAACTTGAGTCTTTTCGCTATAGGCTCTGTTGATTTAAGGGATAATAAGAAGCTTTTCAAGCTGAGAGGTCGCCTAGATACTGTACTTCTCAAAGAAATTAAACTCACAGAAAACGACATGTTGCTTTCCTCTAACTTCGATCTTGATATTAGTGGAGTTAAGCTAGATAGTATAGAAGGAAAAATTAATCTTACCGACACCTATTATAATTATGAAGGACGTGGGATCGAGTTAGACTCAGTGTTTTTTGAAGCGTTTCAAAGTAACTCAAGTCGAAGACTCACTATTTCATCAGATTTATTCGATGCTGACTTTAATGGTGATTTCGAATTCAAAGGAGTTGTTAATGAATTTGTTAACATCAATGAACAGTACAGGCTCCAGTTTTCTTCACGATCAGATGAAGTTGGCCAGTTCATAATTAAAAACCCACCCATTCAGAAGAGTTTCAATATGAACTATTTGCTAGATCTGCATGACATTAGCCCTTTAATTCAGATTTTTGACAGCACCATTCATGTTTCTAAACACACGAAGATTCAGGGTCGCTTTGATAATTCGAATGGTGAATCCTTAATCTTGAATTCAGACATAGATACCGTACAACTCGGCAATCTGTTCCTACTCAATAATGCCGTCAACATCAATGCTTCTAATATTCGCGATCAAAACAAGGTGTTGACACTGGGATATCTCTATAGCCAAAAGCAAATCTATGCCAACACTTCAGAAACTGACACCTTGATATTTGAGGCTGTTTGGGATGGGACACAAATGGGTATTAGACAAAGCTTAAGTCAGGCTAGCTCTGGTAATTATGCTGAAATTAGTGCCAATATTAACTTCTATCCGGACAGAACAGAATTAAGGTTTGAAGACTCCAACATTACAGCACTTAAAGAAACTTGGAGGATTACTGATGACAACGTAGTGATTTTTGGTAATCAGCGGATCAATATTGAAAACCTGAGCGTCTACAATACAGACCAGTCGATAAGTTTCAATGGAGAAATAGCTATAATTCAAGACAGTGCACAAACCTTAACAATAGAATTCTCTGAGGTAGAAGTTTCCAATATTAACCCCCTGACTCTCGAAACCTATACGGGTAAGGTTAGCGGTAATGTAAAAGCTCAAAACTTATATTATAACCCTGTTGCCTTCGGTGATTTGGAAGTGGTTGATTTTCGAATCAATGATTTTCTAGTAGGTGATTTAGATGGGAGTATTACATGGAACGATTTCAGAAAGCGATTTGATGTTGATTTTGAAGTAGACCGGCTTGAAAGAAAGATCATAACATTGAAAGGTGAATACTATCCAGATAGAAAAGAAGATCAACTTAATATTGACCTCAACCTCAATGAAGCAAACCTAACTATTGCTGAACCTTATATCGATGATTATTTCAGTGACCTTGGAGGTTATATTGACGGCAAATATAGCATTACGGGCAACACAAATGCCCTTGTAATGAATGGCCGAGGTGCGATTAAAGACGGTAGAATGAAAATTAACTACCTCAACACTACCTACAATTTCAATGGAGATGTAGACTTCACCAAAGACCTGATTTCATTAGAAAACCTACTGTTTACTGACGCTCAAAACCAAAATGCTCAATTCAGTGGCCAAATAAGCCACAATGCATTTAGCGACTTTAAACTAGGCCTTATCGGTCAATTAAATCAGTTTGAAGTTCTGAATACAGATGTTGATAATGGCGATTTATACTATGGAAATGCACAAGCTACTGGCCAAGTATCGCTAAATGGTGAGGCGTCTAACTTAACGATAGCTGCCAATGTTAGCACTGCCCCAAACACTAAATTATACATACCTATTACAGAAGATATTGAAAGTAACGATGTGCCTGATTACATCATATTCGTTGATAGAACCATTGAAGACAGTACCTCCACTTCCAAGGAAATAGAATTAGATGAAGTAAATAAGATTAAAATCGAAGGCCTCAAACTAGATCTTGATATTGACGTAACTCCAGATGCCTATGTTGAAATTATTATTGATCCAAGAACTGGAGATATCATAAGAGGACGTGGTGATGGCCAATTGAGGCTATTAATTGACCCTCAAGGAGATTTTAACATGACAGGTGAACTTGCCATCACGGAAGGCGCCTATAATTTCTCGCTTTATAATATTATCACCAAAGAGTTTCAGATAGAACAGCCAAGCACAATTACTTGGTATGGTGATCCATTTGCGGCTTTAATGGATATTAAAGGCTCCTATTCTCAAAGCACTTCCCTTGGCCCTTTGCTCAATCAAGTGAACGGAGCAACAGCAGACAACGCTCAGGCGAATAATGGTAGAAGAGTCCCTTCTAAAGTGCTGTTGTACTTAAATGGACCGATGCTCTCTCCAGACATTACTTTTGACATAGACTTCAGCGATCTGAATGCCAATGACTATTTGGTAACTACTGCTTTAAACGCTTTCGAAAACAGAATCAATAGCGATGAACAAGAGTTAAACCGCCAAGTATTGAGCCTTATTGTACTCAATAGATTTCAAGAACAGGGCGGACTGGTGGTAGGTGGAGCATCGGCCTCTCAAAACGTAAGTCAACTTTTATCCAACCAGTTGAGCCAATTGGTGGCACAGCTAGATGAAAATCTAGAGATCAATTTCGACTTGGCCGAACTGGGTGAAGATGCATTCAACACCTTCAGACTGAGACTGAGCTATACTTTCTTAGATGGCAGACTACGTGTTACGCGTGAGGGTGGCATAACCAATCTAGTGGATGTGAACAGTATTGCAGGAGATTGGACTGCCGAGTATCTACTGACTACCGATGGCAGATATAAAGTAAAAGTATATTCTCAAGGCAATTATGACCTCACAAACCTGGCCTTTGGGCAAAGAGCAACCAGCCAAACCACTGGAGCAAGTATTTCTCAAACCACCAGCTTTAACAACCTGAAAGAGTTTTTCAATGGGGTAAATAAAAGAAGGCAAGAAAGAAAAGAAGATAATAACCCCATTGAGCCGGAAGGCGGTTCAAACTAAAACCAATCAATCAGGTTAGTTAAAAGGAATTCATTTCTTATGGAAAAAATCATCGTTTTTTGGTTCAGAAGAGACCTGAGGTTTATAGATAATACAGCCTTGTATTATGCGCTCAAAGAGAACAAAAGAGTATTACCGATTTTCATTTTCGACAAAAACATACTGGACAAACTACCTCAGCCCGCTGATGCTAGAGTGGAATTCATTCAAACCTCTTTGGTTGAAATGAATAAGGATTTAGAAACCAAGAACGCAGGCATCAGAACCTTCTACTCAACCCCTATTGAGGCTTATAAAGAATTGACAAAAGAATTCGATATTGAGGCCGTTTATACCAACAGAGATTATGAACCCTATGCCAAAGATAGAGATACAGAAATCGAATCTTTATTAAAGGAAAAGGGTATCGGTTTCTTCACTTTCAAGGATCATGTTATTTATGAAAAAGAAGAAATAGTTTCTGGCTCTGGTAGTTTCTATAAAGTCTTCACACCGTACAGTAGGGCCTGGAAAGAGAAATACAAAAACAACCCACCTGAAATAAAGTCGAGTGCCTTGAGGTTTGACAATTGGGTCGAATTGAAAAATAACAAAGTTCATACCCTAGAAGAAATGGGTTTTGAACCAACGGATATCTCAATACCGACCACCGAAGTTGAAGATGAAATCATTAGGCATTACGATAAGAAAAGAGATATCCCTTCACTTGACGCAACTTCTAGATTAGGTATCCATCTCAGGTTCGGCACCATAAGCATCCGTCAGTTGGCAGAAAGAGCCATCTCTTTAAATGATACCTTCTTGAATGAATTGATCTGGAGAGATTTCTATGCGATGATATTAGCGAACAATCCACATGTGGTTAACAATGCTTTTAAGCCCGCCTATGATCATATTCCATGGAGGCAAGATGAGGAGGGTTTTAAAAAATGGTGCAAAGGAAAAACTGGTTACCCAATTGTAGATGCCGGCATGAGACAGCTCAATAAAACTGGCTATATGCACAATCGAGTAAGAATGGTTGTGGCTAGTTTTCTTACCAAACACCTCTTGATAGATTGGCGATGGGGAGAAAGTTATTTTGCTGAAAAACTCCTCGATTTTGATTTAGCTTCAAATAATGGCGGTTGGCAATGGGCAGCCGGCACTGGCACAGATGCCCAGCCTTATTTCCGTGTTTTCAACCCACAATCGCAAACCGAGAAATTCGATCCACAATTGAAGTACATTAAAAAATGGATTCCAGAATATGGAACAGACCTATACCCAAAGCCAATTGTTGAACACAAATTAGCTCGACAAAGAGCAATTGACACCTACAAAGAAGCTTTGGCAGGCTAGTTTCATTATATTTCGGTATGAGAAGAGTTGTGCTGCTGGTCTATTTAAGCCTTGCCACTTTTTATTGTTCCCTAGCCCAAGATCGAATTGCTCATCCAATTTCTGTAGACTATCCTATTGAATTGAAAAAAGTAAAACTCTACGGTGGTATTGGATACGGTGCTGGTCTTTTCATTCTCAGCCAAGCTTGGTATGCAGAAAATGGCTTCGACCGGTTTAAATTCTTTAATGATAATGCCGAATGGCTGCAAGTAGATAAGGTTGGTCATGTTTACAGCACATACCACTTTTCTAGAATCAATTATGATTTATTGAGCAGAACTGACTTAACTGATTCCAAGGCATTGGTTTGGAGTTCCATTTTAAGCACAGCATTATTTCTTCCTGTTGAAATTCTTGATGGCTTCTCTCCAGATTATGGTTTTTCTTACGGAGACATGATTGCAAATGCAGCCGGATCTAGCCTGTTTTACTTTCAGCAGAAAGCTTGGGGGGAGCAGCGCATTAAATTGAAGTACAGCTTCAGAACTACTCCTTTTGCAGATATTCGGCCCAATATTTTGGGTAAAAGCCTACCAGAACAAATGCTTAAAGATTACAACGGACAAAGCTATTGGCTTTCTTTTGATCTCCATTCATTTGCTAAAACTTCCAATATTCCTAAATGGTTGAATCTTGGAGTGGGTTATGGAGCAGAAGGTATGGTAATCTCAAGAAATAGCGCAAACGAACAAGCAGGTTACTCCAACTACCGCCAACTTTATGTCGGTATCGACTTTGATTTAAGCTATATCAAAACAAGTAGTAGGTTCTTAAAAACGGTGCTATTTTTAGCTGACATGATCAGGCTGCCAGCCCCGACACTTGAATTAAGCCAAGGGAAGCTCAAAGGGCATCTGCTTTATCATTAGTGAATAATATTTAACACTTAAAACCGTTGTTCTTCCAAATCATGCACATGATAAAGTTTCAAAAGTTACTACCTGCTTTTATCCTCCTCTTACTGTTTTCTTGTAAAACTGATGTAACCCCAGAGCCTACTATTGAAGAAATATTCGATATACCCAAAGGCGTGAAAGAAGCATTAGCCTTTGAATACATGATCCACGATGTTGAAGGAATTGTTTTCAATATGTTTTATTCCCTACACACAAGAGATCAAGGGGTCATTAGTACACATGCAGACTTCAATATTTTCTCACAACGAGGTAATTGTGCTTTTCAAAACTTGAATCCAGACACTAACCAACTTATTCTAAATTTCGGCACAGGCTGCACTGACGACTTAGAAAGACTAAGAAAGGGTGCTATTGAAATTGCGTATACAGATCCCAACGACCAAATTGGAAATATAATGACGATTACTCTCTCTGACTATTTCTACAGCACCTTAGGACTAGATGGCCAGATTACTATTGAGAATATCTCTCAAACGAATAATGAAGATGCTAGAACATACAGCATCTCGTTTTCAAACCTTCAACTTACTATTAACACCGAAACTTCAACTTTTACGGGAGCTAGAAATATTGATTATGAAAAAATTGATGGGGCTCAGTTTGAAAACACTCAGGCAGATTACAGAACCATCAATAATTTCAGCTATGAGACTCAAGGAGGAGAGAGTTATGAGCTTGCAACAACCTCAACTGCGATTAACTCTTTCGCCTGTTGGCTCAACAAATACTACCTTCCTAGAAGTGGTGAGCAAACCATCACTTCAGCTAATGCAGATATTGAAATAGACTTCGGAAATGGGTTTTGCGATTATAACTTACTCATCAAAACTGGTAATGAAGAAAGTAGAGATTTCGATTTAGCTGCCATACTCTAATTACAAGCTTTTACCACTATCTTTGCAGTGATATAGACCGTCTTATCGCTGTTTTGAGCAATCAGAAGAGAGGAAAGTCCGGGCACCACAGGGAAGCATAGCGGCTAACGGCCGTCATTCTCCATAGCTTCTGCGAAGGAGGAGAGGACAAGTGCAACAGAAAGAATGTACAGGTAATGCTGTAGTGAAATCAGGTAAACTCTATGCGGTGAAATGCCACGTATACTCGTGTTTGAGGGTCCCCGCCCGATATGAGAGGGTAGGCAGATTGATCCCGATAGTAATGTCGGGACTAGATAAATGATAAGATCGTCCTTTTTAGGAGTAGACAGAACCCGGCTTACAGGTCTATATCTTTTTTACTTTTCGGTGAATTGGGCAATTTGTGCATGAGTTGATTGGTTCTAAACCGCCAAAAACATTATTTGCATCTTTAGTTGTAGAACTGAAACACAAATACACCAATTTACTAGTCACCATTAACCTAATTCACAAGAAGCATGGCAAAAATTCTGATCATCGATGACGAGCAAAGTATAAGAAGTACACTCAGAGAAATTCTGGAGTATGAAAAATACTCGGTAGATGAAGCAAAGGACGGCCAAGAAGGTTTGGATAAGCTAATTTCAGATAAGTTCGATATTGCCTTGTGCGATGTAAAAATGCCTAAAATGGATGGCATTGAACTTTTGGAACGCGTACAGATGGCCGGAATCGACACCCAATTCATCATGATCTCTGCGCATGGCACCATAGAAACAGCCGTAGATGCCACTAAAATGGGGGCCTTCGATTTTGTGCCGAAGCCACCAGATTTAAATCGCTTATTACTGACTGTAAAAAATGCACTTGACAAGTCATCATTAGTCACCGAGACTAAAACACTCAAAAAGAAACTCTCGAAGAAATATGAGATGGTTGGATCCTCCTCAACTTTAGCCGAAGTAAAGGAGATGATGGACAAAGTTGGCCCTACCGATGCTCGAGTGATGATCATTGGTCCTAATGGTAGTGGAAAAGAATTAGTAGCAAGGGGAATTCATGAAAGAAGTAACAGAGCCAACACCCCATTTATAGAAGTAAACTGTGCGGCTATTCCTTCAGAACTTATTGAAAGCGAACTTTTTGGACATGAAAAAGGAGCTTTTACATCTGCCCACAAACAACGCATTGGAAAATTTGAGCAAGCGAATAACGGTACCCTGTTTCTTGATGAAATTGGTGACATGAGCCTTTCTGCTCAAGCCAAAGTATTACGTGCGCTACAGGAGCACAAAATCAATAGAGTTGGAGGCGATAAGGACATTAATGTGAATGTGCGCGTATTGGCTGCTACCAATAAAGATCTTCGTAAAGAGATTACAGAGAGTAGATTTAGAGAAGACCTTTACCACAGATTAAGTGTAATAGTCATTCAGGTGCCATCTCTAAAGGATCGTAAAGAAGACATACCACTTCTCGTTGATAAATTCTTAGATGATATTGCTGAAGAATATGGCACAAAGAAAAAGGCAGTAACGGAAGGCGGTTTCAAAGCCCTTCAAGCATACGATTGGTCTGGAAATATTAGAGAATTACGAAACGTAACCGAAAGATTGGTGATAATGTGTGGAGATGAAATAGGTGAAGCAGATGTTAAGAAGTATCTGATTTAACTAAAACTGACCTTCTTTTTTCTCCTTCTTCACCTCGTCAGTATCCGCCTGAGCATAGGCTGCACAAATAGATTGTGCACATGAGGTTATACCCATGAATGCTACGGATATTAATAAAATGATCAGTTGTTTTTTCTTCATGATCCGAAAATTGAGCTTAAAGATAAAAATTCAAATTAATTTTCTGTGCCTAAGTAATTATTATATCCATTTGAACGCTTAGAGTCTTACAATATTTCAACCCAACAAAAGATTACATCCTCGAATATCTGAATTATCCATTCTACCTTTTACTTCGAATTCACCAGTTTCATTTACTGTTCCAAGGTCTTTGGTTTCTATGAATGAACAAGAATAGATGTTGGCCAAGTCTATGATATTCAAAGCCACCGTTTTGTTGGAAGAGGGGTAGGCCAAAGGGTCATTAATATCGCGTCCTATCACTTTCATAGTTTTTGAAGTATTGAAAATACCATGGCCATGAGAGTAGCCTTGAGAGAATAACTCTGTCATGCCATACTCAGAATGAATTGAATTTACACCAAAAGACTCCTTGAGCTTTTCATGAACTTCCGAACGCACTATTTCTTCTCTCCTGCCTTTCATACCACCTGTTTCCATAATTATCAGGTCGGCAAAATCTACTTGAAATTGATCGGCAAAATCAAGCAATCCAAAAGCTACTCCCCAAAGAATAACCTTTCTTTCAGACGATTTTAATCGAAGCAGCTTTTCTTTCAAATCCTCAAATTCATTCAGGTAAAATCCTGAGTCAGGTGAATCTGTCATGTGAATGAAATGATTTACCATCGAAACCAGTCCACTATTGTTCCTTTCCAAGTATGAAGGTAAAAGAGCTAAAATGGTGTATTGTTGAACTGAGCCATAAACAGCTTCAAATGCATCCACACAATTCTCAAGATAAAATTCTTCGTCAGCTACAAAGTGCCTACTAGTTTGGCTACCTGTTGTACCACTGCTTTCAAAAATAACCCTTGGCTCCCATAGACCCGTTTTTATGGTATGACTCTTGAAAAACTCAATTGGCAGAAAAGGGATTTGCCACAGCTCTTTTACATCTGAAGGTGTCTTGGCTAAAGAATTGCACCATTCTTGATAAACTGCGTTATATTGATATTGAAAGCTAAAAACATCAAGTGCTAAAGCATCAAAATTAGGAGCGGAAACGCTTTTTATTCTTTCAATTAAACTATTGAATTCTAGCATTCGTTATACAGCAGGTGGGTTCAGTTCACTTAGGGCAAATATTATTATAATTGTATTCAAATAAAGACAATCCATGAGATTAAGCTTTTCTAAATCAATAATTCTCTCCACCCTAGCGGTTCTGGCTTTGAATTTGGCTTGTAATAGACCGCCTGATTTACCAATTGTTCCTGAGATAAGTTTTAACAATATCGTTTTTGAAGTAACAAATGCTGGAGATCCTCTATTTGAAGAGAACACCTTAAAACTTTCATTGAATATTCAAGATGGTGATGGTGATTTGGGATTAGCCGGTGATGAAGACTTTGGCCCTTATGCCCCTTATGAACTGGTAACAGAAAATGGAGATTTCGTATTATTTGGACAAAGGCCTGGTGACCCCGCTTTTACTTGCCTTGATTACCTGATTGAAGATTCTGAAAATACAGATTTGAATGGGGATGGCGACTTTGCCGATACGCTCCTGATAGATTTCAATGAAAATCAGTTCAACATCGAAATCGACTTTTTTGTAAAGAAGAATGGTGTCTTTGAGGAAGTTGATTTACGTGCTCAACCAAGGGGTAGCCGAAATGAAAACACCCTCTGTGGTATCTCCTTTGATGGTAGATTTCCTTGTCTTTCTTCTGAGGACAATCCATGCTCAGTGGTAAGTAACTCTAATAGACCTATTGAAGGAGTAATTACTTATGATATGAAGTCTGGCCTATTCTTACCTCTCTTTAGAACAGATACTCTGAAGTTAGAATTTAAGGTAAGAGACCGAGCGCTACACACCAGTAACGTGGCTGAAACGCCCGAGTTTACGCTTCAAAATATAAGAGTCGAAAACTAGCCTAGTAGAGTTTAGGGAATTTTTGAGGCTCAACTTCTCCCATTAATTCATAGATCTTATCGAACACTGTTTCCACGCTTGGCTTAGACCAATAGTCGCCATCAGACGCATAAGCAGGTCTGTGTTCAGCTCCAGTAATTGTTACAGGCTGCGAATCTAAGTGGAAATAACCACCTTGCTCTTCTAAGACTTTCTGCATCATGTAAGCAGAAGCTCCTCCTGGTACATCTTCATCAGCAAAAACCACTCTATTGGTTTTCTTCAGTGATTCGACAATGGAATGATGAACATCAAAAGGTAATAAAGACTGTACATCGATTATTTCAACTGAAATACCGGCTTCTTTAAGCTCTTCAGCTGCTTGCATTACCACCCTACACATTGATCCATAGGTAATAATGGTAACATCTTTTCCTTCTTTCAAAACCTCTGGAACACCTAAAGGCAAAGTAAACTCACCTATATTATCAGGAATTCTTTCCTTGAGTCGATAGCCATTCAAACATTCTATAATGAGTGCAGGATCATCAGACTGAAGCATGGTGTTGTAAAAACCTGCAGCTTGTGTCATATCTCTTGGCACTAAAACATTGATACCTCTCAAACTATTGAGGATCATACCCATTGGAGAGCCAGAATGCCATACTCCTTCAAGTCTATGACCACGGGTTCTAATAATCATTGGGGCTTTTTGCCCACCAACAGTTCTATATTGAAGGGTAGCCAAATCATCGCTTAGCGTTTGAATAGCGTAAAGCAGATAGTCTAAGTATTGAATTTCGGCAATAGGCCTTAAACCTCTCAATGCGGCACCAATTCCCTGACCAATAATACTCGCTTCACGAATACCTGTATCAGTTACTCGCAATTCACCATACTTCGCTTGCAAACCAGCAAATGCTTGATTCACATCACCTATTTTACCAACATCTTCACCTATGGCAAAAACTCTTGGGTCTCTGCTTAAAGCAGCATCGAAGCAAGCCTGCAAAACCTCTCTCCCATCTACCAATGGTGAAGAATCTGTAAATACAGGCTTCACCTCTGGAATCCTTAATGAGGCCTCATCAGACTGACTCATTACATGAGAACTGAAGCGCTCATAGTTTTCTTGATCTGACTTCTTCAGCCAAGCCACCAAAGAGGCTCTAGCAGAAGTATTCTCATTTCTTGTAATTCGAAGTACCTTTTTAACTGCCTTGTAAGTATCAAGACGAATTGGGTTCATCGTTTTCTTTAAATCAGAAACAATCTGAATAATTTGGCCACTCAATTCACTTTCTTCAGCTAGGGCCTCCAAAATAGTTACCGCTGACTCTTGGTCTATTTTAATGTCTTTGACGAAAGCGTTCCATGCAGCAGCTCTGGCATTTTTAGCAGATTCTTTTGCTTGCTTTTCAATAGCATTCAATTCCTCCTCTGAGGCGTGGCCGTTTTCAAGAATCCACTCTCTAAATTTCAGGTTACAATCATGAGCTTTCTCCCACTCTAACCTCTCTTTAGTTTTATACCTTTCGTGCGAACCAGATGTAGAATGCCCTTGTGGTTGGGTAACTTGCTCAACATGAACCAAAACAGGCACATGTTCATCTCTGGCTATTTTCTCTGCTTTTTCGAAAGCAGAGATCAGCGCCTCATAATCCCAAGCGTTTACTTTGATGATTTCGAAGCCTGAAACCTCTTTCGTGCGTTGAAGGCCTGCTAAAAACTCTGAAATACTACCTTTAGTAGTGTGAAATTCTTTCGGGACTGAAATACCATATTCGTCATCCCAAACGGCCATTACCATTGGCACTTGCAGCACACCTGCCGCATTGATGGCCTCAAAAAAATGTCCTTCAGAAGTAGAAGCATTACCTATGGTTCCAAAAGCCACCTCATTCCCTTTGATTGAGAAATCGGTAAAATCATGAAGTTCGGTGTTATTTCTGTAGAGTTTACTCGCATAAGCCAAACCAACTAACCTAGGCATTTGGCCGGCTGTTGGAGAAATATCGGCACTTGAGTTTTTCATGGAAGTTTGAGATTTCCACTTTCCGTTTTCATCTAACAACCTGTTAGCAAAATGTCCGTTCATTAGCCGACCTCCAGAAGCAGGATCGGCTTCAACTGAAGTATGGGCGTAGAGTTGGGCAAAGTATTGTTGTACTGTAAGTTGGCCAATGGCAAACATAAATGTTTGATCTCTGTAATAACCAGATCTGAAATCTCCATTCTTGAAGACCTTCGCCATTGCTATTTGAGGAAGCTCTTTACCATCGCCAAAAATTCCAAATTTGGCTTTCCCCATGAAGACTTCCTTCCTGCCAATAATACTGGCTTCTCTACTCTCCACAGCAAGTTTAAAGTCACTTAATACCTCCGCTACATTAATCTTCTTTTGGCCAACAGCTTTTGAAACTCCCACAGACAACTACTTTTAGTGAACAATACCTATTTCTACGTCTAACAAATGTAATTAACTTGATAGACAAATCAAATTTGGTCAATCGTTATTTTTCTCACGTTTTTTAGAATAAAATACTGAATAAACGCTAATAGTTTACTATATAATTTGAATATGAAATATTTACAGAATATTATTTCACCTCATGAACCTCGTATGAAAGATAATTTCTCAATTATCACTTTTAAGCATACATCCTTCTGATTGTCAATGAAATGTGCGTTTTTAGCTCAAATTGCAAACGTTTGTAGTATCTGCTCACTATATTTGTGATTCAAAAATTTTAAACTTTCCAGACATGATCATTGGCATTCCAATAGAAATTAAAAACAATGAAAACAGGGTGTCTCTAACTCCGGGTGGGGCACTAGAATTAATCAAGCGTGGTCACGAAGTTTTTGTGCAGACCAATGCCGGTTTGAACAGTGGTTTCCCTGATGAAGCTTACGAAGATGTTGGTGCTACAATACTACCATCTATTGAAGCTGTTTACGAGAAGGCCGAAATGATCATGAAGGTGAAAGAGCCTATTGAGCCTGAATATAAGTTGATCAAAAAGGATCAGTTAGTATTCACCTACTTCCACTTTGCTTCTTATGAGCCGTTAACTCATGCAATGGTAGATAGCGGTGCTGTTTGCCTGGCTTATGAAACTGTTGAGAAAGCAGACAGAAGCCTACCTCTACTAATTCCAATGTCTGAGGTTGCTGGTAGAATGGCTACTCAGCAAGGTGCTAAATACTTAGAGAAACCAATTCTTGGTAAAGGTGTATTGTTAGGAGGGGTTCCAGGTGTATCGCCAGGTAAAGTATTAGTTCTTGGTGGTGGTATTGTAGGTACTCAAGCTGCGAAAATGGCCGCTGGCCTCGGTGCTCAGGTAACCATTATGGACGTTAATCTAGACAGATTGAGATACCTGAATGATGTGATGCCTCCAAACGTAGTAACTCGTTACTCAAATGAAGTAAACATTCGTGAGTTAATCCCTCACATGGATCTAATCATTGGCTCTGTGTTGTTGCCAGGTGCAAAAGCGCCAAAATTGATCACCAGAGACATGTTGAAAGACATGCAGCCAGGAACAGTTTTAGTCGATGTTGCAGTTGACCAAGGTGGTTGTTTCGAAACATGTACCCCAACTACACATGAGAAGCCTACATTCATCATAGATGACATTGTGCATTATTGTGTAGCTAACATGCCAGGTGCAGTGCCTTATACTTCCACAATTGCGTTAACAAATGCTACTCTACCTTACGCTATTCAATTAGCAAACAAAGGATGGAAGAAAGCTTGTCAAGAAAACAAAGAGCTAGAAAAAGGCCTAAACGTAGTAAATGGAGACATCGTCTATCAAGCTGTAGCAGAAGCATTCGATCTTGATTATGTACCTGTTGAGAAATACTTAGCTTAAGAAATATTTAGAATTACAATGAAAGGAATCCGTTTGGATTCCTTTTTTTTTATTTTTAGCCCCGATGAAAAAAACTGCATTGATAACTGGAGCTGCCGGTGGCATTGGTTTGGAGTTTGCCAATGTTGCGGCATTGAATGGTTATAATCTTCTTCTCATTGATATCAATGAAGAAGCGCTAGGAGTAGCCAAAGCTAGTCTTTCTACTATTTATCAAGTTGAAATTGTCACCTTCACCCAAGATTTATCTCAAGAAAATGCCGCTTCTAACATTAAAGCCTTTACTACCAATGGCTTGATTGAAATAGAAATCATCTTTAACAATGCAGGCTTCGGCAACTTCGGATATTTCGCACAAAGTAGCTGGTCGAAAGACAAAGCCATGCTTCAAGTTCACATGATCACTACCACGGAGCTGATTAAAAAATTTGTGCCAGATATGATTGAAAGAGGCAAGGGATACATTTTAAATAATGCTTCTGTAGCTGCATTTGTGCCGGGTCCTCTCATGTCCACCTACCATGCCTCAAAAGCATATTTGCTGAATTTCTCTCAAGCGTTGGCTAATGAAGTGAAAGACCATGGCATTAACGTTGCAGTACTTTGCCCAGGGATGACACGTACTAATTTTGCCAAAGCCAATGGCAACGAAAATCCAAACATCAAATTCAATATTGCTGATGCTAAAAGTGTAGCTCAATTCGGATTCGATGGTCTGATGTCTGGAAAAGTAGTATTGATTCCGGGCTTTTGGAACAAACTAAGTGCTTTCTTACCACGCTTATTGAGTAGAAATAGAGTAACCACTATGGTAGGCAATATTCAGAGAAAGAATCATGCAAAAAGAGTTGATGGCAAAGCAGAACAAGGGCTACAACCTATCAGAACTAATTTAGAAAACTAGTATAAATCGCCAATTCCCAATTAAGTTAGACTTTAAAGTATACCTAACTAGGACCTCAAGATATTCTTCAAACGTTTGATTATCAATGAGATTTAAAATACACCGTTTCTTCCCACTCCTTGAGTTTAGGGTTCATCCACTTGAACCAAAGGGGTGGCACGGCAGCAAGCAATATCATAGCAGGGTAGCCAGAAGGTAACTGTGGAGATTCATCATAATGCTTCAAAACCTGATATCGCTTGATAGCATTAGCATGATGGTCTGAATGCCGCTGTAGTTGGAATAAGAAAAAATTACTAAGTCTGTGGTTAGAATTCCATGAGTGCATTGGGTTAACTCTTTCAAATTTGCCAGGCTCAATTTCCTTTCTCACAATTCCATAGTGTTCAATATAATTGACCAATTCCAAAAGCGTGAATGCTAAAATACTTTGAACAAAAAAGAACACGATTATCTGCCAAGCGAAATAACCTAAAATAAGAGACACTACTGCGGTAAGAAATCCACAAAAAATAAAAGGCAGCGCTGTGAACCAGATCATGTCGTTCCTTAAACTCCAAAAACTAAAGTTCTTTCTTTTTAATCTTTCCCTTTCTAATTTCCACGCACTTGAGTAGCTCCCAAAAACTGATCTGAACCAGAATCTTGGAAAAGACTCATTTTTTCTGCTGGTTGCTGGGTCTCTCGGAGTGGCTACATAGACATGATGACCTCTGTTATGCTCAATATAGAAGTGCATATAGCAAACCGTCATTAAGATGAGTTGAGCATAAAACCTCTCTAATTTAGACTTCTTATGGCCTAATTCATGCGCCACAGTGATACCAATGCCGCCAGTCACTAGTGCAAAACTAAAAGTGAAAGCGAACCATTCTGTCGCACTTAGTGGTTTTGTCGCCACCATCCATGTTGCCCAAACCACAAACCCAATTTGAAAAAATGTCCAGATGAAGGTAATGAACCTATAATAGAAGTCTTCAGCAATTAATATACTTTCATCATCGCTCAGATTTTCAGGGTCTTCTCCAATCAGATAATCAGCCAAAGGAATGATGACAAAGACAAAAATGATTGTAATGGTATTCCAATAACCTCCAAGGTAGAAGCCTAGGACCGTCAATGCGGGAATAATAAAAGCGGTTAGGAACCCAACCTTTTTCAACCAACTCATGTAGTAAATTACTACTTCTCTACAATTCTTTCAACTCTTTATGGGTCGGAATTTCATTGAGCATCTTAAATTCTTTTTTTGCCGTATTAGTCAAGCCGGCATAAGTTGTGATTCCATTGGTTATAACGATGAGAGGTGCACTGCAAATTTTGTTATATGCCGAGATTTGCTCCACAACATTATTATTCAGTTTCACATCGGGAGCTTTGCATTCCACTAATACAAGAGGTCTTAAATTGTCATCGTAGATTAGTACGTCCGTTCTTTTTTGCAGCCCATTGTATATCAGACCAGACTCCACCTTGGTTCTTGAGGCTGGATACAGTAACTGGTTGTTCAGGTAATTCAGTATGTGCTGACGTACCCATTCTTCAGGTGTCAGTTGAATGAATTTCTTTCGAATAGGATCGAAAATAAATAACTTGCCGCCTCTATTCTCAAGTCGGTATTGATAAGTCGGCAGGTTGAGTTTAAGCATTGCACAAATCTAATTAGACCAAACATTAATTGATGAAAAACAAACAAGAAATCGTAGAAAACTGGCTACCAAGATATACGGGTGTCCCTTTGGAGGAATTCGGGGAATATATACTACTCACCAATTTCATTTCCTACATCGACATATTCGCTAAGCAATTTAATGTTGAAGTTAGAGGTAAGGATAAGGCTATGCAAAGTGCCACGGCCGAAAACATTACCATCATCAATTTCGGTATGGGTAGTGCTATGGCTGCCACGGTTATGGATCTGCTTTCTAGTATTCATCCAAAGGCTGTGCTCTTTTTGGGCAAATGTGGTGGACTTAAAAAGAAAACCCAATTGGGAGATTTAATTTTACCCATTGCTGCCATTAGAGGAGAAGGCACTAGCAATGAATATATGCCAGTTGAAATTCCAGCACTTCCCTCCTTCCGTTTACAAAGAGCTGTTTCTTCAATGATAAAAAAGCATGAAATGGATTATTGGACAGGCACCTGTTATACCACTAATCGTAGAGTATGGGAACACGATAGAGCCTTTAAAAAGTACTTGAGAAAAATTAGAGCCATGGCAGTAGATATGGAAACCGCTACCCTGTTTACTGTTGGCTTTGTAAATGAAATACCAAGGGGTGCATTGCTGCTAGTATCGGATAACCCTATGATTCCGGAAGGTGTCAAAACAGAGGAAAGCGACAAGAAAGTATCTGCTGACTTTGTGAATGCTCACCTGGCCATTGGTATTGATGCCTTGCGTGAATTACGCGATTCTGGCGATTCTGTGAAGCATATGAGGTTCGAGTAACGCTATTCTCTCACCAAAACTTTCAGAGTATAGCCTTTGTCTTCAGTAAGAATTCTTAGAAGATAGATTCCAGAACTCAGATCAGAAACATCAATTGGTTCAAGCTTATTGTTGGTTATCTCTTTCTGATAAACCAACTGTCCGTTGAGGTCTGTGATATTCACTCCTTTTATTCTTGCTGGAATTTCTCCTGCGAATTGTATCAATCCCTTAGTTGGGTTCGGATAGTAACTAAACTCCGGCAATTCTTCATCAATGCTTGTAATAACAACTGGCACATCGAAAAGTATGTCTCCATTATTCAATACCTCACCCCAATCGTAGGTTCCTACTATTCCCTCTCCCTTATTACTTCCATTGGCGTTTCTGAAAACCATGGCCAAACGATAGGCAACTGCTCTATTCAATTCATAATAAGTACTAGGCGTTAGTGTAATCTGCCATTGACTTGGATTGGATGAAGACCTTGTCATTTGCCCAATTCCATCGTCTTGACCCCAATTACCAATTACATTTTCCCACTCAGTGCCATTGGCTGCTGTAGTAACCACTCCAGAATGCATGTAGACATTGCTTGCTCCTTCAAGCCCTCTATTACCAAAACGAGTGTCATAAGTAATTGTGATTTCAGTATTTTGATCGAAGTTTTCTGGAGAGATGGTAATCATTTCACCATTCAATTCCATGTTGGCGAAAATCAATGACCCTCTAAACCCTTTGCCGAGATTACTATTGTCAGCATCTCTGAAATACATCCCAATCCGAACTGGTTCTCCTGATGTGATATTAAAGTAGTCATCAGGCGTTAATGTAATCTGCCATTGATCTGTTTCTCCTGACACTTGTGTCATCTCACCAATACCGTCATCAGTTCGGTTTCCTACAATGTTCGATAGATTGGTAGCGCTCAGGTCATCGAAGACAACACCAGCATGCATGTAGACTTTGCTGGCCCCTACTAAGCCACTAGTTCCGTCAGGATTAGCTTTGGTAGCATCGAAGGTTATAGTGATCTCAGTTCCAGACCCAAAATCGGATGGATTTATGGTTACTGGGTTTTCATAAGCTTCCACAACATTAGCGAAGCCTTCTGAAATTTTATTATTGGTAAAAATCTTGAAATGGCCGGGCTGTAACTCTGAGGTCGCTGCTATTTCTGAAATATCCAAAGTTGTTCCTTCAAAGTAATCGAACCAATCCCCGGCTTCGGTAAAGCTATAATCAATTGATGAAGACCTTAACCCGAAATTTCCAATGATCACAACATCTAAATCATCGGAATTAATGACAATAGACCTTGCATCGCCTGCGAAATCGTTGGTGTAGGAAACATTAGACTGGGAATTTATTTCACCTCTCAGGTTTAATATAGCAGAGAAAGCATCGTATGTGAACTTCCTTAATTCATTTTCATAATAACCAAGTCCATTAGCACCCCAAGGCAATGGCTTATTCCCGACTCTTCCATTGAAATTGATATCAATGTCATATCCTAGTTCCCCAAATTGCCACATCATTTTCGGGCCTGGTAAGGTAAAGAAAAACGCGGCATTGGTCTTTAGCCTCTCAAGCGCAATTGTAGTATCTTTTGAATTATAGTTCCCTTCACTCAGTCCATTGTTGAATACCTCGAAAAGTTGTCTTTGTTCATCGTGGCTTTCCATGTATGAAACGTGAGAATTCGCTGTGGCTCCAGTAAACGACTCGCTGGTCTTTCCACCCAAAGCTTCATGGTATGAGTAACCCATATTTCTCCATAACAGCATCCCTGCTTCTGCTAGCAAATTCTCTTCAGAGGCATCAGCAAAGTGTTCAAGAATTACATAAGCCTCCTCATCAACCTTCCAAATTTCGTCTGCCATACGGTTCAAAATGGCTATTCTCGAATCATCCTTGGAAGACCATGCCCCAACATCATTTGGATTATTGGTTTGTGTAAATCCTTTAGAAAGGTCGAATCGATACCCATCGAAATGGTATTCGGTGATCCAATAGCTATTCACTGAATCCACAAAGTCTTGCGTGTAAGTACTCTCATGGTTGAAATCAAAACCAACATTGAAAGGATGTGTGGCATCTGGGTTGAACCATGGACTGTCGGCAGATGGTTTTCCTGCTGCCTCATCCCAATACATTCTTACCATAGGGTTAAGGCCAAAGGCATGGTTTAACACCATATCTAATATCACTGCAATACCTCTTTGATGACACGCCTGAATGAAATCTTTTAAATCGTTTTTTGTACCATAATATTTATCTGGAGCGAAGAAGTACATGGGGTTATATCCCCAGGATTCGTTCCCTTCAAACTCCATAATTGGCATTAATTCAATGGCATTGATTCCAAGATTCTGAATGTAATCTAATGTGTCAATGAGGTCCTTGTAATCGTGAGTACCAATAAAATCTCTTACAAGCAGTTCGTATACCACAAGCTCCTCTTTCTTAGGTCTTACCCAAGAATCTTCAGTTGAACTCCATTGATACGGGGTTTGCCCGGTTTGAAATGTTGAAGCAATTCCAAAGTTTGTCCTGTTATAGTTTGGTACAGCATTATGAACTGAAGCCGGAATAAACTGATCATTCCATGGGTCAGCTATTTTATCAGCATAAGGATCACCAATGAGAATTGTGCCCTCAACCAAATACTGAAAGACGTATTCTTGACCTGGTGTCAAATTTGATATTTCAAGCCAAAAGAGTTCTCCATCAGGGGTCTTATTCATCAAAAAATCTGCATCTACTTCCCAATTGGTAAAATCTCCTCCTACATATACGAAATCCTTTCCTGGCGCTTCTAGTACAAGTGTTACTTTAGTCTGGTCAGCATGGTAATTGATTCCTTTCTTTAACCCAGCAGGTAGAGGCAATATGCTGACTGCATCTGTAAGATTGACATTGAATGCTTGTTCATCTGTTACTTCTTCTCCATTAATTGTTGCTACAACCTTAAGTCTACCACTAAAGCTTTGTGTAGGCGTGAAGTCATAAGTTATTTCTGTTCCCGTTGTCACAGTCTGTTTTTCAACAAAACCATTTCCCTCATCGATCAGAATTGACATGGTTGAAACAGTAGAAGATGCCTCGGCACTTATGGTCACTGACTCACTGCTCTGTAAGAAAATTAAGTCATTGGTAGGTTGAGTAATGGTTACAAAATTATCAACCTGAAGCTCGATATAGATATCACCATTAGAAGTAACCTCGCCTCCAGTAAATGAACCAGGAGTGCCCTTTCCTTCACCTGAACCATTAGCATTTCTAAATACCATGGCAAGCCTAAAAATATTTTCGTTTGATGGAACGCTGTAATACTCTCTGGCGGAGTTAATTGTTATCTCCCATTTATCTGTTTCACCAGAAACCTTAGTCATCAATCCAATTCCATCGTCAACGCCCCAGTTCCCTACCACATGCTGCCAGCTTGTTCCAGTGGGTGAATCAGTTATCACTCCTGAGTGCATGTAGACTTTAGCCGCTCCAACTAACCCTCCCGTTCCTTGGGTCGCATCAAAGATGATTTTAAGCTGCTCGTCACCATTAGCCTCAGAAGGTTCAATTCGAACAATCTGAGCACTCACCGATGTGGCAGCAAGTAGAAGGAAAATTGCAACTAAGCTTCTCATAATCAGATTTTTTTTTGATAACTAAATTGACCGATTGCTAAATCGTATGTTAAGATTAGTCATAAAATGATAGTTAAGATAATATCATAAATGTTTTGGGCTTAACAAACGTTTGCACAATGACGAAATAGGAATTCACTTATTAACTTCATTATCCACTTTGATTGGCCATAGTAAAATTAGACCAACGATAAAAAAAGAGCTTAAGCCTAAAGCACTATACCTCATACTTCCAGTCAAGTGCTCTATAAGTCCGTAGGCCAACGTTCCAAATACTATTGAGATATTAAATGTTACATCGTAGAAACTGAAGTAAGAAGCATGATCGGTGGTTTCCTTTGGGATAAGTTTGGAAAATGTAGCCCTAGACAATGCCTGAATACCACCCATAATTAAGCCGACTAAGAACGCTAGTCCAAAAAACTGTAAGCTAGTATTCACAAAGAATGCCAGAATGCAAACCACAATCCAGATCAGAACCATAGTTATAATAGAGTAGATATTGCCTTTCAACTTAGATAAATGAGCGAAACCATAGGCTCCTCCAATCGCTACTAATTGAATGATAAGCACTGTCAGAATCAATTCGGCCGTTTCCATATTGAGTTCTTTAGCTCCGAAAAGCGAGGCTAGGTACATTACAGCCTGAACTCCACCATTATAAAAGAAAAAACCAAAAACGAACTTCTGCATTTGTGGCAGTTGCCTGATTTGCGAGTAAACATTCTTTAATTCCTTATACCCATTCTTAAATAAACTGCCTGACACTTTTTTATTATATGGATTAGCAGGAAGTCTTCTCAGAGCATAGCTAGCAAAAACGATCCACCAAACAGACACAGTTAGAAATGCAATTCTAGAGGGCAAGGTCCCATCAGGAATGCCAAATAACTCAGGCATTTGAATAACTACTAGATTAATAATTAATAGAATGACGCTACCAACATAGCCCAGTGAATAACCCCTTGCGCTTAACCTATCAAACTGATCTTGAGTAGCAATTTCAGGCAAGAATGCATCATAGAAAACTAAACTACCAGAGTAACCAATGCTTGCTAAAACTGCCATCAGAATGCCAAATTCAACATTTTCGCCAGTGAAGAAAAACATACCTGCACAAGCTAGTGCTCCGAAATAGGCAAACGCTCTCAAGAAGGTTTTCTTCTTTCCTGAATAATCCGCAATACCCGATAGTAAAGGAATGATGAAGGCTGTAATGAGAAATGAGGCACTCAGTGCATAGGAATATAAAACTGTATTAGGTAGCCCTAATCCAAAAAAGTTGACTATATCTCCGCCTCCAGAAGGTTGCGTAACAGACTCATAATAAATAGGGAAAACTGCTGTGGTTATGGTCAAGGAATACACTGAGTTGGCCCAGTCATACATGCACCAGCCATTAGTGATCCTTTTATTGTTAAGCTGAATGCTTTTTTCCATGAAGTGAAAATTAGACATAAAAAAAGAGACTGCGAAACAGTCTCTCTTTATATCAATAGTTTGTTATCTGCTTAGTTATCCTCCGACTTTTGCGGAGTAGCATACATGATTTTACGAGCATTTGCATCTCTCAATTCAGTCTGAATGTCAACAATAATACCCATTTTGGTTTCATTGTCTACTTTCATAGATATTGTGATTTGATCTCTTTCAGCCTCACTCAATTTAGATTTCTCTTGATTGACCCACTGAACGATACCATCAATACCAATAAAAACATCATTCGCCTGAATAAGAGGCTCGGTACCTAATGACTTATCCTTCGGCTTTCCAACATACAGGTAAGTAACTAGTTTCTTCTTTTCAAGCTTCACAAGTTGCTCAGCTCTAGGAATTCTTTGTTCTACCTTGATCTCAGTTTCTCTCAACACGGTTGTTACCATGAAGAAGAAAAGAAGCATAAAGATAATGTCGGGAAGTGCAGCAGTCGGGATATCCTGACTTGATGAACTCTTTTTCTTAAATTTTGACATAGTTAGCCTCCTTGAGTTGATGGTTCTGCAATTGAAATAGCTTTTGGAATACCAGACCTAGCTCTATCGTACAATTCTTTTTCCTTGGGGTCATTTCTATTCAACTTTCTGAATTCTTCAGCAGTTAAACCTACCCTTTCCCCATAAACTCTATTGTACGCAGCATTCAGCTGATCCAAAATTTCGATAAATATCGCATAACTACTACCACGGTCAGCTTTGAGAGATACAATTGCTGCACCCGGGCCATCAGAAGACTCATCAGAACCCAAATTACGGGTAATGTATGACTTCATGGTTGCCGGAAGAGAATTATAAGTATCTCTGTCACTCACATCTTCGCTACCTTTTTTAGTATCACTTGGATTTCCAAAGTTTAAGACAAAGTCATAAACCATATCTCCGATCAAGCTCACGTCTTCTAGTGGCTCATCTTCAACCAACAAAAGGTCGGCTGAGTTTACCTGAATCTTGAATACGTTCTTTTGATTTTGTTTAATCTCAAGCGGTTCATCGTCTTCATTCTTCGGAGGAAGAAGGAGAGTCAAACCTTTATTGGTGGCAATTTGCGTAGTTACAAGAAAGAAGATCAAAAGTAAGAATGCGATATCGGCCATTGAGCCCGCATTCACTTCCTGACTTCCTTTGTTTTTACTTCTAGCCATAGTTTTATCTTACAAGTCTTGCAATCGATGAATAAACCAAACCAGCTAAGGCAATTACGATAAGTGCCAAAGTAGTTGTCATTGCGCCACCTACTAATCTATAAGTAGTTACTGCGCCTTCACTGGTTGGGTCAATTTTCGTTGCTTCCATGGCACGGGCTGTTGAAGCACCGAATTCCGCTGGAGCCATTGAATAACCAATGATGAATAATAATCCTAGGACTACTACACCGATTACACTCTTTACTAATGACTTAGGATTACCCAAAGAGTTCACAAAGTTCATTACGATGGCTGCTACTGCTGCCACTACTATTAGAATGTACGATCCGTAGAGTCCAATATCAATCCACTGTTCCTGATCCATATTTAATATCTTTTATGGTGGAAATTATTTTGAAAGTTTGTGCTTCACTAGCAAATCTACCAAAGAGATAGACGCATCTTCCATGGAGTTGACAATTGAATCAATTTTAGACACGCAGTAGTTGTAGAACAACTGAAGAATAATCGCAACGATCAAACCACCTACTGTTGTCAAAAGGGCTACTTTAATACCTCCAGCCACAAGTGAAGGGGAGATATCACCAGCTGCTTCGATAGCATCGAATGCACCAATCATACCAATTACAGTACCCATGAAACCAAGCATTGGAGCAAGAGAGATGAAAAGAGAGATCCAAACAAGTCCTCTTTCTAAACGTCCCATTTCCACAGAACCATAGGCAATAACTGATTTTTCAACCATTTCGATGCCTTCAGACATTCTCATTAAACCTTGTGTAAAGATTGATGCCACTGGGCCTCTAGTGCTTTTAGTTACCTCTTTAGCTGCTTCAACTCCACCTGACTCAAGAGCGTCTTCTAC
>CAYGKL010000005.1:0-28064 GCA_964350505.1 uncultured Roseivirgaceae bacterium
GTACTTTGTCTACTTCATTGTCAGGATTACCGCATGTTTCACCAGCTTTTACGTCTTTACCGCAAAAACCGCATCGCACGCCTTCCTTATTTAAAAATGGACTTTGTGAAGCACAGGTTCCTTTGAATTCGCCATTTTTTATCAGCAATAATCGCACAGACATTCCGACAAAAAAGAGCCCTACTAATACTAGTGTAAGAATTAATGTTGTCATTATCGACTTATTTGGTGCAAATTTAACATTACTGTCTGCATAACACTACCTTTGAAGCAGAAGTTTCTCATCAGTTAAAAGGCTTATGATCCAACCTCCAAAAGACGAACGCAGAAAAGAAAAATTAGAGGCCTTTGATCGTCTGCTCTCCATCATGGATGAGCTCAGGCTCAATTGCCCTTGGGATAAAAAGCAGACGCTGGAATCCATCCGTCACCTGACCATTGAAGAAACCTATGAGCTTTCCGATGCTATTTTGAATGAGAATATCGATGAAGTGAAAAAGGAGATTGGCGACTTGCTGCTTCACATGGTTTTTTACTCCAAAATTGCAGATGAAAAAGGAGCTTTCGATGTGGCTGATGCCCTCAACTCTATCAGCGATAAGCTGGTACATCGTCACCCGCACATCTACAGCGATGTGGTAGCTGAGGATGAAGAAGCGGTAAAAGCAAATTGGGAAAAAATTAAGCTGAAAGAAAAAGGGAATACCTCTGTTCTGGGAGGTGTGCCAAATTCTTTACCTGCGCTGGTTAAAGCCATAAGAATCCAGGATAAAGCCAGAGGGGTAGGTTTTGATTGGGAAAAGAAGGGGCAGGTCTGGGAAAAGGTGGAAGAAGAGATGCAAGAATTCAAGAATGAATTCAATGTAGAAGAAGGCGCCATCGACAAAGAAAAAGCTACTCTTGAGTTTGGCGATTTACTGTTCTCATTAGTGAATTATTCTCGTTTTATAGAAATCGATCCGGAAGAAGCCCTAGAGCGGACTAATTTGAAATTTATTAAACGATTCCAATATTTGGAGTCGGAATCTAAAAAGGATGGAAAGAGCATTGGTGAAATGACTTTAGCCGAAATGGATCAATATTGGGAAAAAGCTAAAGATCTGAAATGACCTTTAAGCGACTTTTAGGAAAATTCTTAATCTGGCGTATTCGCCACATGAGTACCAAGAACTTTGTCATCGTGGTTGGTGGCGTTGTTGGTATTGTAGGAGGCGTTGCAGCTGTTTCTCTTAAAAGTGCCGTTCATTTTATTCAGGAATTAATCCGGAATATCAATTTAGATTACTCTTACCTTTTTTTTCCAGTTGTTGGGATAGTTGTAACGGCTCTTTTAGCCAAATACTTGTTGAGAGAACAGTTGGGTCATGGAGTAACCTCCATACTTTTTTACATCTCCAAGAAGTCTAGTATTATTCATAGGAATAAAATGTTCAGCCGAATGATTACCTCGGGCATTACCGTAGGTTGTGGAGGTTCGGTAGGTTTGGAGGCTCCCATTGTAGTAACAGGCTCTGCTATTGGCTCGAACATCGGTCGCTTAATGCACCTCAACTATAAGCAAAGAACACTTATGATTGGCTGTGGCGCGGCAGCTGCCATTTCTGGAATATTTAACTCACCAGTGGCGGGTGTTATCTTTAGTATTGAGGTTATCCTTACGGATGTCACCATAGCCGCATTCATTCCTCTACTTATAGCATCAGTTTTAGGGTCATTGATCTCTATGCTACTTTTGGGCGAAGACGTGCTATTTTCTTTTGAGCTTACAGACTCATTTGCAGCCTCAGATTTCGGGTTCTTTTTGGTGTTGGGGGCTATTTGTGGATTGGTTTCAGTGTATTTCTCCAGAGCCACATTATGGACAGAAAATGCGATTGGTAAAGTGAAGTCTATTCTCCCAAGAGCTATTCTTGGTGGTCTTGGGCTTACTTTCATCATTTTCGTTTTAGCTCCATTATATGGTGAGGGGTATGATTCCATAAAGCTGATTCTTCAAGGTCAAGCGCAACAAATTGTGGCCTCTAGTGCTTTATTCTCAGAAATTACAAACCCTTGGTTCATTGTAATTTTCGGTTTGGCTATTTTATTGATCAAGGCAATCGCAACTGGCCTAACCATTGGGGCAGGTGGAAATGGTGGTATTTTTGCCCCCTCTTTATTTATGGGAGGTATTACCGGTTTTCTCTTTTCTCAAGTGAACAATCTGCTCAACGTTAATCATAATATTTCCATCAGTAATTTTACTTTGGTTGGAATGTGTGGCGTAATGAGTGGTGTGCTGCATGCACCTCTAACGGCAATCTTCTTGATTGCCGAGATTACAAGTGGTTACACCCTTTTTCTTCCACTCATGCTTGTCTCGGCTGTTGCTTATAGTACGAATAGTTATTTCGAAAAGTATTCATTCTATACAGCCAAATTGGTTAAGTCTGGAGACCTTATTCCGCATGATCGCGACAAGCAATTGCTCAGTTTGATTAGCATTGAAAAAATGATTGAGAAGGATCTTTTGATCATTCATCCCGAGCAGACATTGGAAGAATTAGTCGCTCTTATAAAGAAGTCTAGAAGAAATATTTTTCCAGTAGTTAACGAGAATAATGAGTTAAAAGGAATTATCACCCTCGATGATGTGCGTGAAATCATGTTTAACCCAGAATATCAGAAAAGTGTAATTGCTGAAACCTTAATGCACAGACCCCCGGAGACCGTGCAATCCAATGATAAGATGGAAGAAGTAATGGCCAAGTTTGAAAAGACGGGTGCATGGAACCTACCAGTCATTGATCATGGAGAATATGTGGGTATCGTATCTAAGTCGAGAATCTTTAATGCTTACCGTACAAAGCTTCGTAGACAAAACAGCGAATAATTGCCTCAGACTCCTTAAGTGGCTCTTTTTCAATGCAATAATTTACTTGAATATTTGGCTCAGCTAGCGGAACCATCGAAAGTTATCAACAGAAACATACATCTTGAATTTTATTATAAAACATTGAAATTCAAATGTTTAGATGTGTTTGTCGGAAAACTGTGGATAAATACCGAAAATTGTGGAAAAAAAAGCATCGTTTTTTTTGATTCTTTTTTTTGTCTAAAAGTGTCCGAATGAGTCTAGTTACAAATGGGCGTATTGAGTCTAACTTTGGGAATGAAAATCCGATTATCGGGCATGCTAAGAAAGTCTTTCAAAGCTGTTTTAGAGGCTTTGTGCGAGTGCTTGAAAATATTGTTCAATGTTAAGTCAAGATTAACTTTGAATGTTACAAAATTAAAGAGGAGTTCATTTAGGCTTAACCTTGCTACTCGAACTTGAAATTTCTGATCCAGTGAAATTAGAATAATGCAATTATTGATTGTTTTGAAGAATACATAAAATCTGCTGTGAATGACAAATTCTTGTTAATCACTTTTCGAGGGCTAATACAAGAAATAGCATCATTTTTCAGCTTAGGAAGGCTCCTTGCTAACAAATAAATTCATGAACCGTTTTAATGACATGCGTCTTTTTGTGTTACTCATTGTGTCGTTTATAATGAATGGTTGCAGTTCAGAAAATGGACAGAGAATATAGGTTGTGAAATTAAATGCCCTCGAAGACCTCGTGAGTAGAAAGACAGAAAAAATTCAGGTGATTAACTTTTGGGCAACATGGTGCAAACCTTGTATCAAAGAGCTGCCATATTTTCAAGCTTTGCATGATGAGGACATGTCTGTGAAGGTAACCTTGGTTTCATTAGACTTTGCAGATGAGTTCAATAAAAAAGTTGTCCCCTTCATTAAAGAACAGGCCTTAACAACCGATGTTCTTTTATTGGACGAGATAGATTATAACTCTTGGATTGATAAAGTAGACCCTTCTTGGACTGGGGCTATTCCAGCGACTTTAGTAATTAATCATCAGACCGGTGAAAGAAAGTTTGTTGAAAAAGAGCTAGAAAAGGGTGATATTAATTTAATTATCAAAGAATTAAATATACCGCCATGCACTTTTTGAAACTATTCACATTTATAGGAATCATGCTCTTTACTGTTAACGGTGATAGAGTGGATGGTTTAAAGGTTGGCGATAAAGCTGTCGACTTTAACCTTAAAAATATTGACGGAAAAATGGTCTCTCTTGAATCCAACAAGAACGTTAAGGGCTACATTTTGGTCTTTACTTGCAATACCTGCCCATACGCTGTCATGTATGAAGATCGAATTGTGTCACTTCATAATAAATATGCTACTGAAGGCTATCCTGTTCTGGCAATTCAACCTAATGATACGGAGAAGTCGCCTGAAGATTCTTTCGACAATATGCAAATAAGAGCTAAAGAGAAAGGTTTTTCATTTCCTTACTTGTTAGATGAAACTCAAGAGATTACTGCGGCTTATGGTGCTACCAATACGCCACAAGTTTATTTACTAAAAAAAGCATCGAAGGGTAATTTTAGGGTTGAATATATTGGAGCGATTGATAACAACAGCAGAAATGCCAAGGCTGCCAGCAAGCATTATGTTGCCGATGCGGTAGACGATTTACTTGCAGACAGGGCAATTTCAACTACAAGTACAAAAGCCATTGGCTGCACCATTAAATGGGCGGATTGATTCACTAAAGTTGAAGCAAAGTCTTTATTTCCTATTTATGAACTGAATTCAGATGATTTGAGTAATTCAAGAATGTCATCTAGGTATTCTCTGGTATTGGAAAGTCTTGGTACTTTGTTTTGGCCTCCCAACTTGCCTCGTCTCTTCATCCATTCGTAAAAAGTGCCAGGTTGTGCGCTATGAACAATGGGAAGGCTCAAAGCAATGCTTTTGTGCCTTTTGGCATCATAATCCGAATTAATTCGCCTCAAGGTAGCATCAAGCACTTTAGTGAACTCATCTAGGCTTTGTGGCAATTTCTCAAACTCAATGATCCATTCGTGAGCTGCATTTTCATTTCCATCGAAATATTTTGGTGCCGCGGTGAAATTGTTGATTTGGGCGCTTGTCACTTCACAAGCAACTGCAATTGCCCTCTCTGCATTTTCTACCACCACTTCTTCCCCAAAGGCATTGATAAAATGTTTGGTTCGGCCAGAGATTCTAATTTTATAAGGGTCTGTAGATGTAAACACTACAGTATCACCTATTTTATATCGCCAAAGACCTGCATTGGTAGAAATAAGGATGGCGTAGTGCTCTCCTACTTTAACTTCATCGAGCCCAACTACCTTAGGCTCTTCTTTATGTATTTCGGCATAAGGAATGAACTCATAGTAGATGCCATAGTCTAGCATAAGTAAAATATCTTCCGAATTTGGTTCGAACTGAATTCCAAAAAAGCCTTCCGAAGCATTATAGGTTTCCATATACCTCATTTTATCACTTGGAATGAGGTTTTTGAAGATGTTTCTGTAGGGACCAAAAGCAACCGCACCATGAAAGAAAACCTCCAGATTAGGCCAAACTTCGGTAATATCTTTAGCTCCTTTGAGCTCTATAATCTTTTGAAGTAATACAATGGTCCAAGTAGGCACACCAGAGATACTGGTTACATTTTCGTTCATCGTTACCTCTGCCATTTTCAAGATCTTAGACTCCCATTCGTCCATAAGGGCGATGTCTAAAGTTGGGGTACGTACAAACTTTGTCCAATAGGGGAGATTCGACATGATAACTGCTGAAACATCTCCATAGAAAGAGTCGCTATTGCTATCGTGCTGATTGACTTGTTGACTTCCGCCTATGGTTAAGCCTTTACCATCGAACATTTTGGTGTCAGGAAAATGATTGCAGTAGATCGAAAGCAGATCTTTACCACCTTTGAAATGGCAATCTTCTAGAGCTTCGTAAGAAACAGGAATGAATTTGCTTCTGGCGTTAGTTGTTCCAGAGGATTTAGCAAACCACTTGACATCCGATGGCCAGAGTAAGTTTTGCTCACCAGCCATGTTTCTTTCTATGTAAGGATTGATTTCTTCATAGGAGAAAACGGGAATCATTCTTCTGTACTGTTCTGTGGTATGCACATCGGCAAAGCCATGTGTTCTTCCAAACTCAGTATTTCTAGCTGTGGTAATTAATCTTTTGAATAACTCTTCCTGAACGTCATGGGGGTATTTAATGAAGAGCTCGATTTGGTGCATCCGCTTCTTCATTACCCAAGTGAGGAAAGAGTTTATGATTGCCATTATATCTTTCTTTTGAGTTCAAAGTGCTTACCAAGATACACTTTTCTTACCTGTTCATCAGCAGCTAATTCTTCTGCAGTTCCAGCCTTCAATAACTTTCCTTCAAACATTAAATAGGCCCTATCTGTGATGGAAAGAGTTTCTTGCACATTATGGTCCGTAATAAGGATGCCGATATTTCTATTTTTAAGTTGGGCAACAATGGATTGAATTTCTTCTACCGCAATAGGGTCAACGCCTGCAAAGGGTTCATCAAGTAAAACGAAATTGGGATCAACCGATAAGGCTCTGGCAATTTCTGTTCTGCGTCTTTCTCCTCCAGAAAGGACTCTTCCAAGGTTTTTACGAACATGGGTTAAGCTGAATTCTTCGAGCAAAGATTCCATCTTTTCTTTCTGGTCGGTTTTGCTGAGCTTGGTCATTTCAAGCACGGCCATAATGTTCTGTTCAACGGTTAACTTTCTGAAGACAGAGGGTTCTTGCGCCAAGTAGCCAATACCTAATTGGGCTCTTTTGAACATAGGCAGCGGGGTAATATCTTCATCCTCTAAAAATATGTTGCCTTCATTGGGTTTTATTAGCCCTACAATCATATAAAAGGTCGTTGTTTTGCCCGCACCATTTGGACCGAGCAGGCCAACAATCTCCCCTTGATTAACTTCTACAGAAACGTCATTAACAACCTTTCTTTTCTTGTATGACTTAATTAGGTTCTCAGCCTTGAGCTTCATTCTACACTATTTAGTTGTCAAACTTTATGTCTTTGACAAAGAGTTGAAGGTTTTTATGCCCTCTAAAATCGTTTTCCTCTATGGTAAATGCCAAATGAAATTTCATTCCGCAATTTACAAGGTCGTAATAATCACCCAAGCCAAATCCGATGGCATCATAAGCAACATTAGTGCCTTCTTGCTTGGCAGTAAACTTTAAATGTTGGTCTTTTAAAAGTTTAACATTGGTGCCCTGAACGTTTTCCGCAACAAAAACAGGTTGCATGTTTCGAGGACCGAAAGGAGCCATTTGCGAAATGATGTTATAAAATTTTTGATTGATATCAGCCAGATTGATTTTAGCATCAATTTTTAATGAGGGAATGAGCTGGTCCGTTGTAATATGCTTAGAGACCACCTCTTCAAACTTACTTCTGAATGCATCTACATTTTCTATAGGCATGGTAACACCAGCAGCATACATATGACCACCGAATTGATCGAGTAGTTCGGAACATTCTGAGATAGCTGCATAAACATCAAAACCATCAACTGAGCGAGCGGAACCTGTTACCATGTCGTTCGACTCGGTAAGAATAACTGTCGGTCTATAAAATTTTTCGATACAACGTGAAGCCACAATACCAATGACTCCTTTGTGCCAATCTTCTTTATAAAGAACTGTCGATTTTGTGGCGACTTGCTCTTCGTTTTTTCGGATCATTTCAATAGCCTCTTCCGTAATACTGCTGTCGAAATCTCTACGGGCATCATTTTTTGTATTGACAGTGTCCGCCAGAATATTGGCATCCTCTTCATTCTTAGCTAAAAGAAGTTCTACGGCAGCTCCAGCATGATCCATTCTTCCGGCAGCATTTATTCTTGGGCCAATGCCAAAAACAACTCCTGAAATGGTAAGATTTTTCGTTCCCTTGGACAAATCAATCAAGGCCTTCAGTCCTGGTCTTGGAGAATGATTCAGCTTTTTAAGCCCAAAATAGGCCATCACTCGGTTTTCACCTGTAATGGGTACAATGTCTGAGGCTATAGAGACCGCTAACAGGTCTAGGTAATCAAGCAGTTTGTTTAGATCTATACTGCTCTGAATGCAGAAGCCATGGAGCAATTTGAAACCAACACCACAACCTGAAAGCTCTTTATAAGGATAGGAACAGTCTGTTCGTTTAGGGTCTAGGATGGCATACGCTGGAGGGAGTTCTTCGCCTGGGGTATGGTGATCGCAAATGATAACATCTATCCCTAATTCTGCTGCCAGGGCAACTTTTTCTAAAGCTTTAATACCACAGTCTAAGGTAACAATAAGGCTATGGCCGTTGGCCGCGGCATAGCGAACGCCTTCTTCTGAAACACCATAACCTTCTTTGTACCTATCGGGAATATAGTATTCGAGCTTGTTGTAGAATTGAGATAAAAACCCGTAAAAAGTGGCTACCGATGTTGTACCATCTACATCGTAATCGCCATATATTAAAATTTTTTCATCGTTGCCAATGGCTTCTGTTAGGCGATTCACAGCCTTATCCATGTCCTTCATTAAGAAAGGATCATGCATTTGATCTAGACTTGGCCGGAAAAATGTGCGTGCTTCATTAAAAGTTTCAATACCCTTTTGATTCAATATTTTGGCAAGGGTTTCATTAATACTCAGTTCTTGCTGAAGGCTTTGCACGGCTTCATCATCAAAATCCTCATTAATTATCCACCGCTTCTGCATTTTTTAAAAATAAGGGATTATCGGATTATATGTATAAAAAAAGCAGTGCCACTTCATGACACTGCTCTATTTAAAGATATTTTTATCTTATTTAGAACCAGAAGGCTTGATTACATCAGCTAAAGGAACTCTCTGTCCGTCTTTATAAGGAACAATCCAAGCATCTTCAACACCCATTTCTCTTAAGTATCGCTTCAAAACGTTGGCATCTTCATAGTTTCTGAAGTTTCCAACTACATACTTTCGTAGTTCATCACCAGTTTCCTCTGAAAATTCTTTAGATGTATTAGCATATTTGGCTAGATCAACCTTTCTAAAAGCACCTACTTGAACTTTGAATACAACACCCTTAGAGAAATCTTCTCCATTGATTAATTCAGGATTATAAGCCGGTGCTGCCGGTTTAGCCTTCAGGTTTTCAATCTCATTTTGAGCAGCCTGATAAGCAGCTTGCATTCTTGTAACCTGCTTTTGCAAGTCAACTACCTTATCATCTTTTGAGCTGATTTGAGATTCAAGGTTTGTAATTTCACCTTCCATAGAGGCAATCTGCGCTTTTTGGCTAGTATTTTCCTCGTAAAGAACTCGGAAGTCTTCAACAGACATCTTTTTCTTTCTTTTCTTCCACTCCTTTTTTTCCTTTTTAGTTAAAGGGCGGTTGTCAGTAGTTTGAGCAATAGCGACTGTTGCTACCATTAAGCCCAAGATTAGAGTGAAAATTGCCTTTTGCGGTTTCATATTAGTTGCTTTTCAATTTCAATTTGATACAAATTAGGGTATTCTTATCAGCTTTTCAAACTACCGATCATATCCTCAGGTCTTACCCATTCATCGAACTCATCAGCTGTTAGGTAACCTAGATTTACAGATTCTTCCTTTAGTGTGGTTCCATTCTCATGTGCAGTCTTTGCAATCTTTGCTGCCTTCTCATAACCAATTTTGGTGTTCAACGCAGTTACTAACATGAGAGAGTTATTCAAATGTTGCTGAATGCTCTTATGGTTTGGCTCGATTCCGATGGCACAATTTTCGGTGAAAGAGATACAGGCATCTCCTATCAAACGTGCCGACTGCAATACATTGTATGCCATTACTGGCTTAAAAACGTTGAGTTCGTAATGTCCTTGTGTACCTGCAATAGTCACAGCTACATCGTTACCCATTACCTGAGCACAAACCATAGTCATGGCTTCACATTGTGTAGGGTTCACTTTTCCAGGCATAATTGAAGAACCCGGTTCGTTAGAAGGAATGATAATCTCCCCAATACCAGATCTTGGTCCTGAAGCTAACATTCTAATATCGTTGGCAATTTTGTTCAAAGAAACGGCCATTTGCTTTAAGGCACCATGGGTTTCTACCAATGCATCGTGAGCTGCTAGTGCTTCGAATTTATTCTCCGCAGTGATGAAAGGAAGGCCCGTGAATTCGGCAATTTTAGAAGCCACATGCTCTGAATAACCTTCAGGTGTGTTGATTCCCGTTCCTACAGCAGTTCCTCCTAAAGCAAGTTCCGAAAGATGGTCTAAGGTATTTCTAAGTGCTTTAAGCCCATGATTGAGCTGAGAAACATAACCAGAAAACTCCTGACCCAATGTTAGCGGAGTAGCATCCATTAAATGTGTTCTACCGATTTTAACCACTTTCATAAACGACTCAGATTTAGCCTTCAAGGTATCTCTAAGGGTTTCAACACTAGGAATAGTGTTTTCTACAATTAGCTTGTAACAGGCAATGTGCATACCTGTTGGGTAAGTATCGTTAGAAGATTGTGACTTGTTCACATCATCATTTGGGTGAATAAAGTTTGTACCCTCCCCAAGCTTGTTACCCGCCAGAACATGCGCTCGGTTCGAAACCACTTCATTTACATTCATGTTTGATTGAGTTCCTGAGCCGGTTTGCCAGATCACTAAAGGAAATTGATCATCATGCTTTCCTTCTAAAATTTCATCGCAAACTTTTGAGATCAGGTCTCTTTTTTCTTCAGTCAAAACCCCTAATGCGCAGTTTGTATGAGCCGCTGCCTTTTTCAAAAAAGCAAAGCCATGAACCACTTCAAGCGGCATACTGGCTTCTGGGCCTATTTTGAAATTATTTCTTGAACGCTCAGTCTGAGCCCCCCAATATTTATCGGCAGGCACTTTAACCTCGCCCATTGTATCTTTTTCTATTCTGTATTCCATAGTGATCTTCATGTTTTTCAGAGGTGCCAAAATTAGGCATAGAATGCCTGTAATGGAAAGGAAATTGAGCTTATTCACCGATTTGGGGTCAAGTGGAATTTTATTTGGTCGAGCGGTTCCATCGTTTACCGATTTCTAACGTTCGTTTACCGAATTCATTAGACTTTGAGGAGCGTTAGTGCTGTACATTTGAAGAGTCAAAAATAATAAACAACAGTTGGGAGTCTGGTTTGGTCGCCAGATGAGCCCAAAGGTTAAAATCCCGAGAAGTCGGTAAAACTCAAAATATCAACAACATTAAACTTAAAATCATGGATGCTAAAATGAACAGAAGAGTAATTATAGGTACCATCTTCCTTATCATAGGAGCGGTACTTACTCTAGATAATTTGAATATTTTCAATTTCAACCTGCCAGACTATGTATTAAGATGGCATACCTTTTTGATAGTGGTAGGGATTTTCATGGCCACTGTTCGCGAGAAACTAGGCTTTGGAGTTACACTAATGATTATAGGTGGTGTATTCTTACTACAAGATATGGCAGATTATTACTGGTGGGATTTTGATTTCAGGGATATCTTCAGATTATGGCCTTTAGTATTTGTTGCCATTGGTGCCTCACTAATATTTAAGAAGAGTCAGCACAAAGACTACGAAAAAAAAAATATTAAAGGAGACATGGACTATGTCGATGAACTGGCCGTATTCGGTGGAGTCGAACGAACTGTTACTACAAAAGAATTCAAAGGCGGTAAACTCACTTCAATTTTTGGAGGAACAGATTTAAACTTAATTAATGCAGACCTTAGCCAAGGCACGAATATATTGGATGTATTTATCTTGTTTGGCGGTTGCGATATACGAGTACCTTCTGATATGAATGTGAAGGTAAAAGTTACTGCAATCTTTGGCGGATTCTCTGATGAGCGTAAAATGATCGCAGAAAATGATGCTAATAATGGAAAAGAACTCATCGTTCAAGGAATGGTTCTCTTTGGTGGTGGAAGTGTTAAATGATTCAAGGGCTACTCATAAGAGTGGCCTTTTTCTTTAAAACGGATTTCTAATTTTACTAAATTCCGCCTTCGGGCGGATTTTTTATGCAGCACCCTTTTCTTCGAAATAGGAATTTTATCCCTTACGTCATTACTTGGCTGTTGATAACTGCTATTTATGGTTTTGCGCTTTATAGTTTTTACGGCCTTAATTGGCAAACTGCATTAATAGACTCCACCGTTTTTCATCTTTTGTTCATGGGCTTAGGACTTGCCTATTGGTTCAATGTGCGCTATAGCTCTTTCGATAAGTCTCAGATCGTGAATTTGGTGGCAAGCCATTTGGCTGCTGCAGCCATTTCGATTGTGGTTGGAGTGGTGCTGTTCAAGTTTCTCATTACCCAATTGGTGCAAGAAGAGTATTACGATGAATTTTTGACCGCTTCAGTTCCTTTGCGTGGTGCGTTGGGAGTTCTTTATTACGCCATTGTAGTTTTGATATATTACCTCATTCTTTATTATGATGATTTGAACACCAAATCGCAAAGACAAGCCCATCTTGAGACAATGCTCAAAAGTTCGGAATTGGAAATGCTAAAATCTCAAATCAACCCTCATTTTATCTTCAATAGCCTTAATTCAATCTCATCATTAACAATTATTTCTCCTGAAAGAGCTAGGGAAATGGTGGTGAAGCTTTCAGACTTTCTCCGCTATTCTTTGGGCAAGGAGAATCATCAAATGAATACGGTAGATGATGAGATCAAGAATATAATGCTTTACCTAGATATTGAAAGAGTGCGTTTTGGTGAAAGGCTGAAAGTAGAAAGCAACATTTCAGAAGAGGTAAAGCATTTGAAATTACCCAACCTTATTCTCCAACCACTTTTTGAAAATGCCATCAAGCATGGCATTTACGAAAGTCTAGGTTTGGTTACAATTGGATTAAAAGCTTGGAAGGAAGCTGGTTTATTAAAACTGGAAGTGAGCAATGAATTCGACAGTAACGCGGTTTCAAGACAGGGGAAAGGCATTGGACTGAAAAACGTGAGAGAGCGGCTCTCTTTAATCTATGGAGTGTCTCAATTGCTGGAAATTCATAAAGCAGATGGTATCTTCACAGTAAGGCTAGACATTCCACAAATTGAAACCGATACATGATGGTTGTAAATTCCATCAGACCAATAAATAGAAATTAAACAACCGATGAAAGCAATAATCATTGATGATGAAAACCTAGCCAGAGAGCTCATTAAGGTTTATCTAAAAAAGTTTGACCAGATTGAGGTTATTGCTGAATGCGCGGATGGTTTTGAAGGGTTGAAGGCGATTCAGCAACATAACCCCGACCTTGTTTTTCTAGATATTCAAATGCCAAAAATAACTGGTTTTGAAATGTTAGAGCTCATTGAAAATCCTCCCATCGTTATTTTC
Source organism: uncultured Roseivirgaceae bacterium (assembly GCA_964350505.1). Taxonomy (GTDB): domain Bacteria; phylum Bacteroidota; class Bacteroidia; order Cytophagales; family Cyclobacteriaceae; genus Roseivirga. Next base: position 13,230 of record CAYGKL010000005.1, read on the forward strand.
AGTACAGCCTTCGATCAATATGCCATTAAAGCTTTTGAGCTAAATGCTACTGACTACTTGCTAAAACCCTACTCTGAAAGTCGTTTTGAAGAAGCTGTTAAAAAGGCGATCGCTAAAGTGGGGCAACAAGAGGTGAACAACAAGGAATTGGAAAGCCTGAAAGAAACTAGGTCTGAAAATGAATCGCTAGACAGAATAGTGGTGAAGACGGGGAATAAGATTCAGATACTATCACTTAAGCAGATCTATCATTTCGAAGCACAAGATGACTACGTGGCTATTCACTGTGAGCAAGGCAAGTTTCTGAAGCTTATGCGCATGAAGTCATTAGAGAATGGCCTGCCAGAAGGTGATTTTGTAAGGATCCATCGTTCGCATATTGTCAATGTTAAGCACATTGAAAAGCTAGAGCTCTACGAGAAGGACTCTTACCTACTTTACCTAAAAAGCGGAAAAAACTTACCAGTTAGTAGAAGTGGGCATGCAAGGCTAAAAGAGGTTTTGAAATACTAACATGTATAGAAAAGCTAAAATTCTATACATGTTTTTGGAACGTATATAGTTTATATGCCTAATCTATATAGGTTAACTTCCGCCAAGTAGCTTAAAAAGTTCAATGTTGATATAATAGTTTGACCTGCCGATTTTCATCTTTTCAAGAATTTGCATTTCTGCTAATAGGTTTAAATACCGAGTTGCAGTAATTCTCGACACCCTTAAATCTTTTTGAACGATATCTATTTTGGAATAAGGGTGCCTGAATAGGTTATTAATCAAATCTTGGCTATAAATACCAGATTGCTCTTCTCTAATCCGCTTCTTAGTTTTTAGCATAAGTGATTTTATGCTTTTGATTACGCCAACGGTTTCGTTTGACGTTTCTTCAACCGCTGTCAACATAAAAATTATCCAAGGCTCCCACTCATTGCTTTCTCTTGTAGATTGTAGGAGGCTATAATACTCTAGTCTGTTTTTAATGATGTATCGGCTTAAATATAAAATAGGGAGACTCAGAAGACCTTCATTAATTAAATAAAGAATGTTGATGATTCTCCCAGTTCTTCCATTTCCGTCAAAAAATGGATGTATACTTTCAAATTGATGATGGATGAGAGCCATTTTAACTAGTGGATCTACATCATATTCAATGGTATTATTGATGAAGCTTTCTAGGTTACTTAATAGGTCTTGGATTGTTTGGGAATCTTGAGGTGGGGTATAAACTACTTCGCCAGTTAGGTCGTTTTTCAATACTGTACCAGGCACCTTTCTAATACCTGCACTATTGCCTTCAATGATTTCTTGAATTTTTAGAATACCATTTACTGTGATTAGTCCTTTCTCACGCACTAGTCCAAATCCATACTTTAAAGCCTCAGCATACCTGTGAACTTCTTTTGCTGATGCCGAAGTGAATCCTTGTTTGTCTACTTCACTTCTATATAGTTCATCATGAGTGGTTACAATATTCTCAATGGCCGAACTATCCTTGGCTTCTTGCAGAGAGAGGGTATCTATTAATATTTGTTCATTAGGAATTGTACTTGCAGCACCTTTTAATTCGGCCAATGAAGCCCTCGCTTCTGCTAAAAGCTTTAAGACCTTCCTTGTTTCAATACTTTCTAAAGGTAAGTTCGGTGGTAGCGGTAATAGGTTCATGTATAGTATTTGTATAAATCTATACATATTATAGTTAACATGTATAGAAAAGCTAAAATACTATACATGTTTTTAGAACGTGTATAGTTTTAATGCACAATCTATACAGGTGAATACAACAACTCATCCGCTCAAATCAACAATTCGGTAAGTCTTTTTTCTCTACCGTTTGGCAATGCTGCACTTTTGAATCATTCAAAAACAAAAAATCAGCATTATGAAAACACTTTTAACAATCATCATTTCTCTTGGTCTCATTGTATCAGGAGCATCTATCAAGACAAACACAGAGAAGGTTAATGTCACAATTAAAGTTGAAGGACTAAGAAGCGCCAAAGGCTCTGTAGGTATTTCACTTTATAATGAAAAAGGAGAATTCCCTGGCGAAGGTGCCATTCAAACCAAGGTTGTTAAATTAGAATCTACCAAGCATTTCGAAGTAGTTTTTGAAGGGCTCGAAGCTGGCGAATATGCCGTTGCATTGATGCACGATGAAAACGGAAATGGAGACTTAGACTTCAATGAATATGGAATGCCTTTAGAAGGTTTTGGCTTCTCCAATAATGTAGATGTCAGTATGGGTCCAGCTACTTTTCAGCAGGCAGCTTTCAAGGTCAATGAAAGTGTTAATCAGTCGATAAGCTTATTGTATTTAGGTGGCTACTAAGCCCAAAGGTCATGCAAAAGCTCATAATTCTTTTTCTATTCATATTGGCTGCTAGTCAAGCAATTGGTCAGACTACAATTAAAGGTCAGGTCAGAGACACAGATGGTCTGACAATTCCTGGCGCCAATATTTACCTTAAAAATACATTTGATGGTGCCGTTAGCATGGCTGACGGTACCTTCACTTTCTCAACTTCAGAAATTGGTGAGCAAACCCTAGTGGTGAGCTTCGTAGGTTATAAAACGCTCGAAAGACCAATTACGATTTCTGAGGCCAAACTTACCATCAACCTTATTTTAGAGGAAGAAATCAACAAGCTCGATGGAGTAACGATTACAGCTGGAGCTTTTGAAGCAAGTGATGTTAAAAAGGTAACGGTGTTGAAGCCACTAGATATTGTTACCACCGCCAGTGCCGCGGGAGATATTATGGGAGCAATCAACACTTTGCCAGGTACAGCCACAGTGGGTGAGTCCGGACGTTTATTCGTTCGTGGAGGAGAAGGCTACGAAACCAAAGTATTCATCGATGGCCTGGAGGTGAGAAATGCATTTGGTGCAACTGCTCAAAATGTGCCTACTCGTGGCCGATTTAGTCCGTTTCTATTCAAAGGAACCACCTTTAGCACAGGAGGTTACTCCGCTGAATATGGGCAGGCGCTTTCTTCAGCACTTATATTAAACTCTAATGATATTGCCGAAGAATCTCAAGCAGATATTTCCCTGATGTCTGTTGGCGGAGACGTGGCCTACACTAAAAAGTGGGACAAAACGAGTGTTTCTGGAAAGATCCAATACACTGATTTGAGACCTTATCAGAACTTGATTAAGCAGTTTTTCAATTGGGAAGAGGCTCCAAATGGTAATGTAAAGGAACTTGTTTTCAGACAACAAGTGAAGCAAACCGGATTACTCAAAGTGTATGTGAATGCAGATAATGCTAGGTTCATCATCCGCCAGCCTAACATCAATATACAAAGTCAATTAGATACGGTGGGCATCAAGAATAATTATCTCTATCTCAATGCCACCTATAGAGATGTACTTAGTGCTAGGTGGTCGGTAAAAGGAGGTATTTCTTCCACCAGAAATAAGAATGAGCTCGATTTCAATCAGAATAATATTGATGACCTTGAACAAGCTTTTCACACCAAGCTTACTTTACAGTGGGATGCTCATGATAAGGTGACGGTAAACATGGGATCTGAATGGTTCAATAGAGTTTTCTCTCGTGAGTTGGGTTCTCAAATGAACGGTAGTCAGGAATATGAGTTCAAGGACAACACCATCGCAAATTTTGTGGAGGTAGATTATTTCGCTTCCAACAAGTTTGTGCTCAGAACAGGATTTAGACAGGAATACACTTCTTTGACGAACCAAAACTTTGTGAGTCCAAGAATAGCCATGTCCTATAAACTCAATAATGAAGGCCAATTTTCTTTTGCTTACGGTGGCTTTGTTCAGGCCCCACAGAATGAATATAGCATTGTTCAACCAGCATTGAAGCCTGAAAAGGCAACTCATTATTTATTGAACTATCAGCTGATTAAAAACAATCGCGTTTTTAGAATAGAGACCTATTTGAAAGAATATGATGATTTGGTAAAGTTTCAGTCTATTCAAGATTTCAACCCAGTCAATTATAATAATGACGGATATGGAACGGCCAAGGGACTAGACTTTTTCTGGAGAGATGGTAAAACCTTAAAGAATACAGATTACTGGGTTTCTTATTCCTATGTTGATTCGGAAAGAGACTACCAGTTTTTCGATCAGAAGGCGACTCCCTCTTTCTTGTCGAACCATAATTTTTCTTTCGTCATCAAACATATGATTGAACCTATAAGAACTCAGGTCGGGGCTACTTATAACTATGCTTCATCTAGACCATATCACGACCCAAATAAGCCTGGTTTTCAAAATAGTTTTACACCTACTTATCACGATTTTAGTATCAATGCTGCAGTGCTCATTAAACAAAACATCATACTCTATTGCTCATCTTCGAACTTATTCGGTAGGGAGAATATATTTGGCTATGAGTTTTCAAGCCAACCCAATGAGCAAGGAGAATATAATAGTAGACCTGTAGGGCAAGGAGCAAGAAGGTTCTTGTTTATGGGCCTTTTCATTACCCTTACTAAAGACAAAAATGCAAATCAATTAAATAATTTATAAAGTCAAAAAACCATGAAAACACTTATCACATTAATGCTTAGCCTTATACTTTTCATGCCTCAAATTGAAAAGAAGGAGGGCTTTACACTTACCGTTCAGGTAGATGGAATTAAAAATAAAAACGGATATATAGCGATTGGGCTGTTCGATCGATACGGAGATTTTCCAGGAGGGGACGGTCTTCAGGCTAAATATGTTGAGGCCGATGGTTCAAGTATAGAAGTAGTTTTTGAAGGCTTAGAATCGGGTGAATATGCGGTTGCGATTTTGCATGATGAAAACGGTAATGAAGAGATGGACTATAATGAATATAGTATACCATTGGAGGGATACGGGTTTTCGAATAATGTTATTGGCGAAATGGGTCCACCTAGTTTTGGAGACGCGTCTTTCACCATCTCTGAAAACGCTACACATACCATCGATCTAATTTATATGTCTAGATAGAGTTTTACAGAGTATGTCTACAGTTCATCAGAGTAAATCAACAGTTCGGTAGCTTATTTTTTCTGAGGCAATCACTTCGAAATACCTTTAGATCATAAAATCAAAGACTATGAAAAAGATCATTCTAGCTATCGTATTATTAGTTGCAGGCTTCAGCTTAGAAGCTCAGAACCAACAAGCCTATATGAATGCAATGGCCAAGGGCTTGCAGGCCTTAGGCACTGCCAATACCATGGAAGAATTGCAAAGTGTTGCAGGTCAATTTGAGCGCATAGGTGCTAATGTGCAGGATCAATGGCATCCACAATACTATGCTGCACTTGCTTATATTAACATGTCGTTTAGAACGCAAGTGTTGAAGGAAAAGGATCAGTTCACAGATAAGGCTCAAACTTTTATTGATGCGGCCTTAAAGCTGGATCCCAATAATTCAGAGATTGTGGCTTTGCAAGGATATAAATATATGATTGAGCTATCTGCAGATTCTGGAAATAGAGGTCAGTCAATGTCGCCAAAGGCAATGATGCATTTAGGTAAAGCCTTGACTTTAGATCCAGAAAATCCTCGAGCCAATATTTTTATGGCGCAAATGGAAATTGGGATGGCGCAATTCTTCGGTTCTCCAATCGAAAAACCATGTCAGAAAGTAACTAAAGCAGTTGAACTATTCGAGGGACAAACTAAAGAGCAATCTTTCAACCCTAAGTGGGGAATGGAAATGGCCGAAGGGCTTATTCAGCAATGCAGTAAGTAAGCCAGAGTACAATGATAGAGAAAGCATTAATCATTTCACATGTGGTGGCGGGAGTCACCACATTAATTTCAGGCCTGATGGCAGCTTTTGTTGGCAAAAAAGGAGGAAAGTTGCATAGACAAGTAGGTAGTGTTTTTTACTGGGCAATGTTCTGGATTTTTATCTCAGCACTGCTCATCATTAGCTTTTATAGGTTTAGTGCCTTTCTATTGGTAATTGCTGTTTTTAGCTGGTATATGACATTTTCGGGAGTCCGGGTATTGAAGATGAAGAAGACCATGAAGGTTGAACCAATCGATTGGATCGCTGCATTGGTGACACTCATTGCTGGGGTAGCTTTTATAGGAATGGGCATTAATTACGAATTAAAATCAGATTGGTCTTCTGTAATTGGATACTTAAGCCTGTTCTTTGGTTTTTTCACTACTGCCATTGCATGGAGTAATATTCAGGGCTTTAGAAACTTAGCTCAAGCTCAAAAAATGTGGTGGTGGTTTGCCCATATGAGGTCAATGTGCGGGGCATTAATTGCTAGTATTTCTGCCTTTGCAGTTCAAAATGGCGAAATTTTTAGATTGCCCTCTGAAATGACTTGGTTGCCTTGGGTTTTGCCAACCATAATTGGTGCTCCAATGATCAGCTATTGGGTACGGAAATATAGAAATCAGTTTAAAATCAGTTAGTTTAATTATTACTTAGTTTTAAGCAATGAGTTTTTGGAAGCAGTACAATTGGAGAAAGGATATTAAGGCAACATTGCTGATCTTCATTTTTGGATCATTATCGATTTTTCTCTGGTGCTACGATTGTTATGATAGCACTCGAGAAATCACAATTTCAATGACTTTCTCTGGGTTAATGTGGGTCTTGCTTTGGCAGGGAAACGGCCTAGTTTCTAATTACATTTCCTATCATTATTCATGGTTGGAAAACCCTACCAAGCGATTCATTATTGGTACTGTCGGGGTAATCATCTATACGCCTGCTGCCGTTTTTGGGCTATACTTTCTTGGTAACCTGTTTTTTAATATCAACCTGAATGGTATCATCACCACTGTTTTCATTTCTATTGGAATAACCTTCGTGATTAGTTTTTTCCTGAATGCTGCCAGTTTTTTGAATAATTGGAAACAAGCAGCTTTAGATGCGGAGAAGCTGAAAAAAGAACAGATAGCTTCGAAGTACGAGTCGCTTAAGAATCAAGTAAACCCTCATTTTTTGTTCAATTCACTAAATGCACTTACCAACCTAGTTTATGAAGATCAAGATATGGCTGCCGACTTCATTCGTCAGCTTTCAAAGGTTTACAGGTACGTGTTAGACACAAGGTCTAAGGAGGTAGTTAGTCTTGAGACAGAGATGAAGTTTGTAGACTCATACCTTTTTCTTCAGCGCATCCGATTCGATGATAAACTAAAAATTGAGATAGCTACCGAGGGCTTCGAAGATTATATGATCCCTCCATTGGCTCTTCAAATGTTGCTGGAGAATGCTATTAAACACAATGTAATTGCTAAGGACGAACCTTTGACCATCAGTATTTCGGTGAAAGATGAAACCTTGGTGGTTGAGAATAACTTACAAATCAAAAATATTCCAATTGAGGAGGTTTCCGGAATGGGCTTGGCCAATATTACAGCACGTTATGAATTCTTAAGTGACCAGCCAGTGAAAATAGAAAAAACAGAAAAGGTTTTTAGGGTTGAAATTCCTCTTTTAAAAATTTCAGAATGAAGGTATTAATTGTTGAAGATGAATCTATGGCAGCCAAAAGGCTGACTACCTTACTTCAGAAACTTGAGCCAAGCATTGAGATTTTAGATCAGCTCGATTCGGTGAAGAATGCAGTAATATGGCTTTCTGAAAACGAGGCAGATCTGCTTTTCTTCGATATTCAATTGGCAGATGGTTTGAGTTTCCAAATCCTCAACCAAGTCAATATCAAAACACCGATCATTTTTACTACAGCCTTCGATGAATACGCCATTCAGGCCTTTAAGGTAAACAGCATCGATTATTTGCTTAAACCGATCGACCCCGAAGAACTTAAAAATGCACTAACCAAATTCCATGAAAACTTCAATGCGCCAAAAGCTATTCAGCCTAATTTGGCAATGTTAGAGCAAGCTATGCAAATGCTCACCAAGCAATACAAGGAGCGGTTTGTGGTTAAAATAGGAGAACATATCCATACCGTTTCAGTAGCCGATGCAGCCTATTTCTTCAGCCAAGATAAGGCTACCTTCCTTCAGTCTTCAGAGAAGAAACGATACATCATCGACTATACTTTGGAGGAAATTGAAGCTTTGGTAGATCCCAAGGAATTCTTCCGAATCAATAGAAAGTATATGATTTCTCTGCGAGGTATCAAGGACATTGTTACTTACTCGAATAGCCGATTGCGAATCATACTTAGCCAATCAGAAGAAATGGATGCTATCGTGAGCCGCGAAAGAGTGCAAGATTTCAAAAAGTGGCTTGATCGCTAGTCGATTAGCCGTATTTTTGAAATATGCGCAACGTTTTTATTTCTGCACTTCTAATTCTTTCTTTTTCTCTGAATGCTCAAAACCCTGAAGGAATCTGGGTATTAGCCTATTTAAAGGCCAATCAACCAATTTTAACTGCAACAATGGAGCAGGGAGAATTGGTATTTGATGAAGGAGCGCCAGCTGATTCCTCAGAAGTTTATACTCCTGGCTTAATGTTGATAGCATTTGAAAGTGCTCAAGCGGCCCAGAGCTACTCATGGGATGGCAATGAGAATTGGAAGGTTAAACTCCTTGGTGATTCAATACAAATGTTTGGAAAGAGAGATACACTGTCTGGCTCTTTCAGCCCGGGAAAGATGGTTTTGAGTTCATCTATAGATGCTGTTCCTACAGAATACACCTTTTTGAAGGTGGATGAAGAGCTAAATTTGATCAACACTAAGCCTGGACAATTAGCTGAGCTTGAAATTGATGATCATCCATTTGATGGCGCGAGTTTAAATTTTGAACAGGATACTGTTTATGCCAATGATTCATCTATTCCCGGTCTTGAGCTGTACTTAACTACTATTGGACCCTTGCAGGTTATTGAATATTCATTTGATAGAGAAAATAACAAAGTAGAGTTTGGTATCATTTATTTGTTCGCTGATAGGAAGCGAATACTCAAGGGACTCTTATTCCCTGTGGTAGATGATTTTAGAAGGCCGAAGTCGCTAGAACTGAAAATCAACGTGAAATAATATTTATCCTACAGATAATCTATCTCTCTTATATAAGACTACCTTCGTGTTCTCAATATGTCAGTGATTACCAAAGTGAGGGCTGTGGAACGGGTTTTCAAAGCGCTCGAAAGTGAAATCAAGACTTTTCAAACTTCATCACAAATCAGATGTTTGGAAGGTTGTGGCAAATGTTGCTTCAAGCCAGATATTGAAGCTACCCCATTGGAATTTCTTCCTTTGGCTTTCGATTTATTCCTTACTAGGCGAATTGATAAGGTCTACGATGACTTAAGTACTTCTGAAAAGGCCTATTGTCATTTGTTTGCTCCTAGTCCTTTAAGCCTTGATAAGGGGTCTTGCAGTCAATATGCGCATCGTGGACTTATTTGCAGGCTTTTTGGCTACTCAGCTATGAAGGTGAAGAATAGTGAACGCAAATTTATTACCTGTAAGCCCATTAAAGAATCTCAAGCCGAGAAGGTAGAAGCTGTTCAGAATGGACTTAAAAAGGATGGAAAAATTCCGGTAATGAGTGATTTCTATTATCAGATCAGGTCCATAGACCCAGACTTGGGTACCAACCGTTATCCGATCAACGAGGCCATCAAAAAAGCCTGTGAATATGTGTTGGGTTATTATGCTTATAGGAGAAGGCCTCCTATGAAAGTGAGAGATAGTGCTTGATATTTTTGAACATTATAGTTCTTCGCCTCATTAAATGATTAAATATTGACCTTTGAAGGGTCTTGCCTATTATCAGATAAAGAGATTATCTGAATTTTTTCTTTATAAACTCTGAAATATAGAGTTGAGTGTTTTGATATTATTGCTCTTCTAACGCCTGCCTTTTGATAGGAATTTGGGAATAAAGTAGGAGTCTGTGCCATTTGAGAAATAATTTCTTCTACTCGTTGCATATACCGTTTGGTAACTCTTCTTCCCCAATGTTTAGAAAGATATTCCAAGGTGTTCAAGTATTCACCTTTAGCGCGAGGAGACCATTCTATAGATCGTATCATGATCCATATTTCTCGCGCGCCTCTTTCATCACAAGTTCATGGGAAATGACCTCTCCTTTATCTAATTGGCTAATTCCCTCTTCAATTGCCTTTTTTTCTACTTCAGGAATATGAGCCCACCAGTCATGGCCTTCTTTTATTTGCTTTAATTCATTTAAAGTATCGGTATCATTTAAACCTTCTACCCATTTGATAAGATCGGATTTGAGTGTTTGTTCATTCATAAGAGTAAGTTACAAAATTCAATAAATAAGTAGATTGGCCGCAAACAAAAACAGCCTGAGTTTCCCCAGGCTGTTCAATATCTAAAAGGAAATTCTAGTTTCCTCCGTTAGCTCTTTGCATTGGGTTAGAACCTGAAGACTGACCTCTTGCTCCTCCGCCTCCAAATCTGAATAATTCAAATCTTGAAGGTTTGTTTACTTGAGGAAAGTAATTGTTGCTTTCGTCAGTATCAGCGGTTTCTCTATATGGGTCAAGTCTAATCTGTGCCACTTCCTTGTCTTTCATAAAGGCTTTGGTCACTCTGTTTTCGTTCTTTCTCCAGATATATGCCGGTATTGTTTCAACCTCCTTGGTTCCGTCTGTGTAAGTCCACTCAATGATCAATGGCATTACTAAACCACCTACGTTTTCAAAGTCGATTTCGTAGAAGTTCTTGTCGTCACCCAAAAGCGCTCTTTCTTCCGCAGAAAGTGAAGCAGAGAATCTCTGATAAGCTCTTTTCGCATCTTCAGTTACCTCGAATTGATCATAACCGTAGTAGAAATCTTGAAGTCTAGGATCTTCTTCCACATAGAATTTCAGTCCTTCTTGACGGTTTCTGCTATCAGCAACATCTGTGTTTTCAATCGCATCTTCTGCCTTAGCAATTGGGTTCTCAATTTCAGGGTTTTTAGTATCTAACTTGTACCACTTTACATCGCTAATGGCAATGTCCACATTGTCGATGCCGAAGTACCATCCTTTGATGAACCAGTCAAGGTCAACCGCTGAGGCGTCTTCTAACGTTCTGAACAAGTCATCTGGAGTTGGGTGTTTGAAGGCCCATCTTTGAGCATATTCCTTAAAGGCAAAGTCGAATAATTCTCTACCCATAATGGTTTCGCGCAAAATGTTTAATCCAGTAGCCGCTTTAGCGTAGGCATTATTACCGAAACCAATAATGTTTTCAGAGTTGGTCATAATTGGCTCTAACTGATCTTTTGGCAAAGCCATATAAGGAGCAATTTTGTAAGCAGGACCTCTTCTATGCGGATAGTTATTATCAAACTCCTGCTCAGTTAAATACTGAACGAAAGTGTTCAAGCCTTCATCCATCCATGTCCACTGACGCTCGTCAGAGTTCACAATCATTGGGAAGAAGTTGTGCCCTACTTCGTGAATGATTACACCAATAGCACCATACTTTGTAGACTCAGAGTAAGTACCATCAGGCAAAGTTCTACCGTAGTTAAAGCAGATCATTGGGTATTCCATACCATTTGACGCTTCAACAGAAATAGCAACAGGGTATGGATAAGGAATGGTGTATTTAGAATATGTTTTTAAAGTATGCGCCACTGCTTTAGTAGAGTAACGCTCATAAATACCATAAGCTTCCTTGGCGTAGTAAGACATGGCCATTGGATGATCATCTCTTCCATCAATATCAGCTGCCATGGCATCCCAAACAAACTTTCTTGAAGATGTCCATGCAAAGTCTCTTACATTTTCAGCTTTAAACTGCCATGTTTTAGTGGCAGTAGTGCCTTCTTTTTCGTTTTCTTTGGCTTCTTCTAAAGTCACAATTTTCACTGGCTCTACGAACTCCTTTTGAGCTTGTGCCCATCTTTTTTGTTGTTCAGCAGTAAGCACTTCTTTGGCGTTTTGAAGAGAACCAGTAGAACCTACCACATGGTCTGCAGGAACAGTCATTTTAACATCGTAGTTACCGAAGGTAAGCGCAAACTCTCCTCTACCAGTAAACTGCTTGTTGTTCCAGCCTTGAAAGTCTGAATAAACAGCCATTCTCGGGAACCAACCAGTAATGGTATAGATATAATTGCCGTCTTCTGGGAAGTATTCGTGTCCACCACGCGCACCAGACTCAGCTCTTGGAGTGGTGTTGTACCACCATCTGATGTTGAATGAGATTTTTTCGCCCGGCTTTAAAACAGCTGGTAAATCGATTCTCATCATGGTTTGATTGATGGTATGCTTTAGAGCAGCTCCTTTAGCATCAGTTACAGAAGTAATATGGAAACCCCAATCATTATCATGTCCATCTAGTGCATCTAATTGGCCATAAGTCATTCTAGAACGGATGCTACTTTCGTCAAACTTGTAAGAATCATTATCAGGTTGTCTCACATTTTCATCGAGAGCCAACCACAGATACTTTAACGGATCTGGAGAATTGTTGAAATAGGTGATGGTTTCGTAGCCATCAAGTCTTTGGTTTTCGTCATTCAAAGTAGCCTCAATTTTGTAATCGGCTTTTTGCTGCCAATACTGCGGGCCAGGAGCACCAGAAGCACTGCGGTACACACTTGGGTCGCGAAGCATCCTTTCGAGCTGCTCGAATTTGTTGCCGTGGTTGTTTTCGATCACCTGAGCAAGAGAGCTTCCTGCCAGAATCAATAGCGCCACGAATGAATAGAGAATTCTTTTCATAGTAGTTTAATTATTTACCAAAATTTAGTTTCAATCATCATTGTAATAGCTATGCCCGCAACTGCCGATGAAATAACAATGTTCCAGTCGCGTCTAGCTACATTAAATAGCCCCACAAAAACGAATGAGGTAATTGTAAAAAAGGCCACAATAATTATTTGGCCAAGTTCTATCCCCACATTGAACGACAAAAGGGGTACTAATATACTGTCTTCTTTCCCTAATAGACTCTTTAAATAATTGGAAAAACCTAAGCCATGAATCAGGCCAAAAAACAAAGCATAAAAATAATTGCTATTGAATTTTGCCAAAGGAGCTCCTTGCTTTTTAAAGAGATTGGATAGTGCTGTAATAAAAATTGTGACGGGAATAAGGAATTCGATAATGTCTGAGCGGAAGTTTACCAAGTCCAGGGTACTCAAGGCCAAAGTAATAGAATGACCGATAGTGAAGGCTGTTACAAGAATTAGTATCTTCTTCCAGTCCTGAAGTTGGTAAATAGCACATAGCGCTATTACAAATAGGATGTGGTCATAACCCTGAATGTCTAGAATATGCTCGTGACCAAGCTCGAAATAAATGCCAAATTGGCTCATTCTTTACAATAATTGTGTTCAATCCTTCCTTAGGAATGCAATAATAAAGCTTAATTTTGAATGGGCATAAAAAAGTGTTAGTGATGCATTTAAAGCTTACATATGTGGTTGTTCTTTTGGGGTTTGCTTACCTCCATCCGTTTCACGTGAGTGTAATGGATGCTGAGCATAATCCGACAAGTAAATCTATTCAGGTGAGCCACAGATTGTTCTTAGACGACCTTGAACTGGCGTTAAAAGATTATTATGGAATGGATTACATAGATACAGTTGAACCTGAAAATCCTGCCCAGCTTGATAGTCTGATTGCCAAGTACCTAGGGAACAAAGTCTTTTTTACCGTGAATGGTGAAGATAAATCGTTTCAGTTTGTAGGTTCCGAATTAGAGGGCGATGCCAGATGGTGCTATTACGAAATTGCTGAAGTGGCACAGCTCAATGAAATAGAAGTCACTAATGTAGCGTTGATGGATGTGTTTGACGATCAACAAAACATTTTACACTTTAAGGCTAATGGCAAAATACAGAGTTATAAACTGGACAAAGGCAACAAAGTAAAAACCTTTAACTTCTAAGCGTGAAGTATACCGTTTCCATTCTAATACTATCAATAGTAGTTTCAAGCTGCAATTTCGGTAACAAAGAAAAGCAGGCTGTCACTTTAGAACCTGAAGCCATTGCTAAGTTTGTCGACTATGAAATAATGGTCATCGATAAAAGTGTTGGGCCTTGCGTTACAGACTCCCTTACTCAAAAGTGTCTTCTCTTTCAAGTGGAATACCCTATTATAAAAGGAGGACCAATTCAGGAAGTTGTTGACAAGTTGAATGAGAATATAAAAAACGACATCACTAATACTTATACCATTTCAGAGAGCCCCATTTCTTTTGAGGAGCTACAAGCGAGTCTGACCAGCGACTATCAACAAATGTTAGATGAATTTCCAGAATACAACAATCCATGGGTGCTAGAGGTCAATTCAGATGTGCTCTACCAAGACAGTTTGTTCATTAGTGTGGCTACAACTATTTACTCTTATACTGGCGGAGCTCATCCCAATTCTGTTCAAGTATATAGAAGTTATGACCTTCGGTCGGGCGATCAGATTACACTAGATGAACTTTTGATTCCAGGGTATGAAAAGAGGCTGAATGAATCTGCTGAAATAGAATTCAGAATGTCAAAAGAGATTCCGCCCAATCAAACCTTAGAAGAAAGAGGGTATTGGTTTCAAGAGGGACAGTTCGGTCTCAATGAGAATTTCGCTATCATTAATAAAAGTCTCATATTTTATTTCAACCCATATGAAATTGCCCCTTACGCTATGGGCCCGACTGAGTTGGAGCTTAAGCTAACGGATTATGTGGAATTGATAAAAGAAGGAAGTGTTATTTATGAGTATAAGAAATAGTCTTATCGGTTTATTATTCTTTTGTTTTAGCTCACTCATCTCTCAGGAGTTAGAAATAAGCTTTGTTATTAAAAATGCTGGGATTCCAGTCGAAGTATCATTTACTGAATCAGAACTAGAATTTGATTTCGATATGCAAAATCTCTCAGGGTCATTCTTTAATGCAACAGTTGAGGTCGAATCAATCAATTCCGGTATTAAATCCAGAGACAGGCACCTATTGAAAGAAAAGT